>NZ_JBHVKJ010000015.1:0-101474 GCF_042798275.1 Nocardioides sp. NPDC057767
GTGCTATCGGCGTGGAGCAGCCCTCTCCCGTAGGTGATTGTGCCGCGGCCACACTGGGGCCGCCGCCCCTGATAGCCAGCCAAATCTTTCTCGACGTGGTCCGGTGTCAAGGATCGCCGAAGGCGACCGGCGAAGCCGGCGGCCGAAGGCCGTCCTTTACTCCGGGCCAGGTCGAGAAGACCCTCAAGGAAAGGGTCGGCGGCCCACTCCAGCCAGAAAGATCAGTCCTCTACCGACGCCAGACCCGACGCAAACTCGAAGACGACGCGATCAGCAAAAAGCTACTTCACCGTCCGAGCAACCTCAGGCAGCTCCCCGGACTCACGCAGCGAGTCGAGCAGATCACCGGGAAGGATCCAGACGGTGGCGTACGGGAAGGGCCGCTCTCGCAACATCACCGCGCCGGTGACGAAGGCGGGCTCGCCCTGCGGGCAGGAGAAGACGATGTCGTCGCCCCACTCCCACTCGCGCTCGACGATGGTGGGGAGCATCCACCACATCAACCAGTTGCGCTCGGAGTTCATCGCGGAGCGCCGTCGGGGGCAGTTGTCGTCGTAGGCCACGACCGCGTCGGGGTGCTCGGCGAGGATCGAGCGAAGGTCGTCGACCACCGGAGTGGCGTGGTCGAAGCGGTCGTGGAACTTGTCGGAGGCCACGTCGGCGACGGCAGAGCCGGCGGTGCCCACGGCCAGGACGAGGGCGGTGACGACCACCGAGCGCACCCGGTCGGAGAGCCACAAGCTGCGCCGGGAGAGGGCCGAAAGGAGCGTCCAGATCGCCAACGGCACCAGCGAGCAGAGGGTTGCGATCAGCCAGAAGCGGTTGTCGTTGGTGAAGGACGGGATCGGCCCGGGCTGCGGGAACTGGCCGCCGGGAAGTGCCCACCACCACGGGATCGCGCCCGGGATGTGCGCCGGGGTGGTGTAGGCCCAGGTGGGTGCGTCGGGGGCGACGACGAGGATGGTCACCAGCGAGATCCCGGCGACGATCACCCAGGTCCAGACGAGGACGGCCCGGGAGCGTACGGCCTGGATCGCCGCGCAGACCCCGGCCAGCACCAGGACCGCGAAGACCGGGTCGATGTAGCGCCCGTAGATCCAGTAGTCGAAGCGCCGCCACTCCATGGTGAACAGCGAGTACTCGTTGCCCCAGTTCAGGCAGCTGAGGACGTACATCGAGCCGGCCGCGATCAGCACGAACCCGGCAGGCCCCACCTGCCGCCCACGAAGCTCTTTCCAGAACGCCGCGGTCACCACGACCAGGCCGACGACCACGACGCCGAAGCTGCCGATCATCTGCGTCCAGGCCTCACCGGCGAAGGTGTCGACCCAGTACCGCGGGTTGGCCTGCGTGACCTTCTCGAAGAAGCCCTGCGCCTGGATGAACTTCCACGGCACCAGCTGCGCGTGGAACCAGAGCGCAGCCTTGTTGGCGACCACGGCGAGCCCACCGGTGGCGACCAGCCCGACGAGGGCGACGAGGGCGACCTGCCGCTTGCGTACGAGGAGGCCGTGCGCGAGGAGGCAGATCAGCCACAGCGCGACCGCGGCGACGAAGACCTGCATCCGGGCGTGGGAGAAGAGAGCCAGCGCGGTGACCAGGCTGAGCAGAAGTACGCCGCGGTAGGTCGGCTTCTCCCAGAGCCGGAACGCGACCAGCGTCGCCACGACGACGAGCAGCGTGACCAGCCGCTCGGAGAGGATGTAGTCGGCCTGGATGGCGCGCGGTGGCAGGGCGGTCACGATGGCGCCGGCGACCACGCCCTGCGCCGGGGTGACGCCGCTGAGCCGCACCGCGACCCGCGCCAGCGGCCAGATCGTGAGCATGCTGATCACCAGACCGACGACGATCGCCAGCTGGTAGAAGACGAAGACATTCGACGTGATCAGCCACAACGGTGCCAGCAGCACGCCCCAGCCGGGGTAGTAGCCGGGGGTGTTCAGCTGCGGCGAGTCGAGGCCCAGAACGGTCCGGCCGTGGATGACGGTGCCGATCTCGTCGTACATGAACGAGAGGTTCGAGCCCCAGGCGACGTAGACGTTGATCGCGAGAGCGACCACGACGGAGACGACAGCGGCGATGCGCCAGAACCGATCCACGCCGCGGAACATATACCCACCTCATAGGCTCTGACGGGTGGACTCCCCGAAGCTGCCCATCCATCTGAGAATCACCCAGGACCCCCACGACCGATCCGGCCATCTGCGTGCCGACGACGGCTGGGTCGAGAAGGCCTGGACGGACGAGACCACGAGGGTGCTCGTGGTCGCCGGCAACCGGGTCGAGCCGTCCGGCGAGACCGGAGTGAGGTGGCGTACGCCGGCGGAGTCTCCGGAGGGGATCCGGCTGCTCCTCGGAGACACCTCCGAAGGAGCCAGGTTCGCCGTGCTCACCGGACGCGAGGAGGCCGGGGAGAGCTGGCGCGACCTGCGCGGACTCTTCCCGGCGATGCTCGCCGACACCACCGAGGCGAGCTTCCTGATGCACGCGATCGGCCTGGCCGAGTGGCACCGGGCGACCCGGTTCTGCTCGCGGTGCGGCGGCAGCCTGATGCCCCGCGCGGCCGGTCACGAGCTGGCCTGCCCGGAGGGCCACCTGACCTTCCCGCGCACCGACCCGGCGGTGATCATGCTGGTGACGTCGGGGGAGCCCGGGACCGAGGAGGAGCGCTGCCTGCTCGGCAACCACACCCGTTGGCCCGCCCCCAACTTCTCCACCCTCGCCGGCTTCGTCGAGCCGGGGGAGTCGCTCGAGGACGCGGTCCGTCGCGAGGTCGCCGAGGAGGTCGGCGTACGAGTCGGGCAGGTCGACTACTTCGGCAACCAGCCGTGGCCGCTGCCGGCCAGCCTGATGCTCGGCTTCTTCGCACGTGCGGCGTCGACCGAGATCACGGTCGACGAGGACGAGATCCGCGAGGCGCGCTGGTTCACCCGCGCCGATCTCGCCGCGGTCGCGGAGAGCGGCGAGATCAAGCTGCCCAGCGGCATCTCGATCAGCCGGTCGCTGGTCGAGGCCTGGTACGGCGGCGAGCTGCCCGGGTCGTGGTGACGGGAGCCCGAGCAGGGATCAGACCAGCTCGGCGAGCTTCGCCTTGACCTGGGCGATCGACGGGTTGGTCATCGCGGTGCCGTCGGAGTAGACGAGGGTGGGGACGGTCTGGTTGCCGCCGTTGACCTGCTCGACGATCTGGGCGGCCTCGGGCACCTGCTCGATGTCGACCTCGTCGAAGGTGATGTCCTCACGGCCGAGCTGTCCCTTGAGTCGCTGGCAGTATCCACACCAGGGCGTGGTGTACATGGTGAAGCTACTCATCGGGACTCTCCTCATCAGAACTGTCGGTGCGAGCCAATAGTGTTGACCCGCAAGGCACAACGTTCCCACCCCGAGGAGTTCTTCCCGCCCATGACCCCCGAGTCCCTCCTCGCCGCCCTCGACCCCGAGCAACGCCGGGTGGCCGAGGCGCTGCGTGGTCCGGTCCGGGTGCTGGCGGGTGCGGGGACGGGCAAGACCCGGGCGATCACCCACCGGATCGCCTACGGCGTCGCCACCGGCGTCTACGCGCCGCAGGAGGTCCTCGCGGTCACCTTCACCACCCGGGCCGCGGGGGAGATGCGGCAGCGGCTGCGTGCCATGGGCGCCGGTGCGGTCCAGGCGCGCACCTTCCACTCCGCCGCCCTTCGCCAGCTGCGGTTCTTCTGGCCGAAGGTCTACGGCACCGAGCTGCCCACCCTGACCGAGTCGAAGATCCCGCTCATCCGCGCGGCCGCGCAGCGCCAGCGGGTCAATGTCGACCAGGCCCTAGCGCGCGACCTGGCCTCGGAGATCGAGTGGTCGAAGGTCTCCAACGTCCACCCCGACGACTACCCGAAGTCGGCCGAGGCGCGGGGCCGGGAGGTCGGCGGGCTGACCCCGTCGATGGTGGGACACATCTACGCGGCCTACGAGGACGTCAAGCGCACCCAGGCCCGCATGGACATGGAGGACGTGCTGCTGCTGACCGCCGGGCTCCTGGAGCACGACGAGCGGGTCGCGGCGCAGGTCAGGCGGCAATACAAGTGGTTCACCGTCGACGAGTTCCAGGACGTCTCGCCGCTGCAGTCGGCCCTGCTCGACCTGTGGCTGGGCGGACGCAACGAGATCTGCGTCGTCGGCGACCCGGCCCAGACGATCTACACCTTCGCCGGCGCCGACGCGGCCTATCTCCGTGACTTCCCGAAGAAGCATCCCGGCGCCACCTCGGTCGAGCTGGTCCGCAACTACCGCTCCTCGCCCCAGGTGGTGCGAGCGGCCAACAAGATCCTGGAAGGCACGCCCAGCGCCGGTGTCCAGCTGCAGGCGCAGCGCGACGCGGGACCGGCCGTGGAGCACGTCGAGCAGCCCGACGAGGTCGCCGAGGCCGAGGGCGTCGCCGCCGAGATCCTGCGTCTGCACCAGTCCGGCAAGCCCTACAACGAGATGGCGATCCTGTTCCGGATCAACGCCCAGTCCGAGGCCTACGAAGACGCCCTGACCGCCCGCCGGATCCCCTACGTCGTGCGCGGCGCCGCCAGGTTCTTCGACCGGCCCGAGGTCCGCGAGGCGGTGACCCGGATCCGAGGCGCGGCGCGAGGTGGCCAGGGAGCGGTGATCGGTGACGAGCTGCTGGAGTCGGTCCACGGGATCCTGGCCGGGATGGGCTGGACCTCGGAGCCGCCGGACGGCCGCGGCCAGACCCGGGACCGCTGGGAGTCGTGGCAGGCGCTGATCGACCAGGCGCGTGCCTTTGCCGCGGCCGGCGGCGACCTGGCGGGCCTCGTCGCCGAGCTCGATCGTCGCGCGGCCGAGCAGCATGCACCGGTGCCGTCGGGCGTGACCCTGGCGACCTTCCACGCCGCCAAGGGACTCGAGTGGGACTCGGTCTTCCTGGTAGGGCTCCAGGACGGCACGATGCCGTTCATCCTCCGCGGGGAGGAGCCGACGCCGGCCGAGATCGAGGAGGAGCGACGCCTGCTCTACGTCGGCCTCACCCGGGCGCGGGTGGACCTGACCCTGTCCTGGGCACTGGCGCGCCAGCCGGGCCAGGCCGCGCGGCGCCGGCCGTCGCGGTTCCTCGATCCGCTGCGCCCGGCGCGTTCCACGGCTCCGGCACGGCGCCCGGGCTCCGGGAAGGCCCGGATGTGCAAGGCCTGCGGCGGGCCGCTCGGCTCGGCCGCCGAGAAGCGGATGGGCCGACACGACGGCTGTGACGCGCCCTACGACGAGGAGCTCTACGGCCGACTGAAGCAGTGGCGCAAGGACACCGCCGAGGCGATCCGCAAGCCTGCCTTCGTGGTCTTCACCGACGCGACCCTGGAGCAGATCGCCGAGCAGAAGCCGGGCACGCTCCAGGATCTGCAGCGCATCGCCGGCATCGGCCGCGGCAAGGTGGAGGCGTACGGGTCGGAAGTCCTTGATGTGATCGCCGCCGAAGCCTGAAAACCCTCCAGAGAAATTCCTCGAAATCAACCGGTTTAATCGTTTGCGGCCGACCTGCCCGGCCGGTTACTGTTCTTTCATCAAGTAAAGCCCGCGTGCCTGTTGAGCGCGCCCGACAGCCCCGAAGGAGGTGGCCCCAGTGAAGATCAACACGATCCAGACGCCGATCAATGGCATCGCCATGTCCGCGTGCGGCCACCCCGAGCTGTCCGGTCCGACCTGGGCCACCCCGGCTACCGGTGCCTTTATGGGCGCCGGTTACGGCATGCGCGTCGAGGGACTCGTGTCCCCGCAGGCGGATGCCATCAAGGTCAAGTCCCACGGGATTCGAGCCTGGAGCTGTCCGACTACGTAGAACCACGTAGTCACAGCAGCCTCCAGGCCGCGGAACCCGAAACCCGGGATCCGCGGCCTTTCTGTTTCTCAAAACCCGCGATCAGTCACAAAGGAGGTGTACATATGACCAGCACTCTCGAACCATCGGTGCTCGAGCCCGTCGAGACCACTCTCGGTGTTCTCCATGACCGCGCCAACCGCTACGACGAGGACCTGCTGCCCTGCCGGGCCAACAACCCCGAACTGTGGTTCGCCGAGTCCCCTGCCGACGTCGAGTTCGCCAAGGCGCTCTGCGCGACCTGCCCCGTGCAGCCGCTCTGCCTCGCCGGCGCCCTCGACCGGCGTGAGCCCTGGGGCGTCTGGGGTGGCCAGCTGCTCCTGCAGGGGAAGGTGATCCCGCGCAAGCGGCCCCGTGGCCGGCCCCGCAAGGACGCCGCCTGATCGACCGAACAGCACCGAAGCACAGACCGCCGTTTCAACGACGAAAGGCAACAGCTATGAACACGATTGTGATGACCATGGGCGCAGGAGCCCGCTGACCAGCAGGTCGGCATTCGAAGAGGGACGACAACAGACATGAACACCAACCGAGTACGGAGCACTCAGATGAACTTGCTTTACGAAGACCTGGCGCGCGCGCAAATGTCCGCGCGCCTGGGAGAGGCGCGTGAACTGCGGCGAGGCCATGCCCTCGTCAAGGCCGCTCGCCTGGGCCGCAAGGCCGAGCGAGCCGCCGTCCAGGCGAAGCTGGCTCTTGCCCGCGCGCTGTAAGTCCCCCATGGGACATCAGGCCTCACCCCTCTGATCGCGGGTGTGGAAGATGACCGGCCAGTCCGAGAAACCCTCGGACTGGCCGGTCCTATATTTCAGCCGAGCCCCGTCAGAGGTCGGTCGCGATGATCCTCTCGATGTTCCGCTCCGCGAGGGCGGTGATCGTGACGAACGGGTTGACGCTCGTGTTGCCGGGGATGAGCGCGCCGTCGATGACGTAGAGCCCGTCATAGCCGTGCAGTCGGCCGTAGTTGTCGGTCGCCTTGTTCAGGACCGCACCGCCCAGCGGGTGATAGGTCAGGTGGTCGCCCCAGATCTTGTTCGTGCCGAACAGGTCGGTCCGGTAGATCGTCCCTTCGGTCTTGTTGATCTTGTCGAAGATCGTCTTCGCCATCGTGATCGAGTCCTGCTTCCAGGCGGTCTGCCAGGACAGGTCGACCTTGCCGCTCGTCGGGTTGTAGCTGAACGCGGCCCGCCGCTGGGTCTTGGTGATCGCGAGATAGAAGGACGCGAACGTCTCGAGACCGGCAGGCAGAGGCGCGACCTCGGCGAAGGCGCCGCCGGCGTCCCAGTTGTCGATGCCCGAGCACGGGATCGTCGACTGCACGTCACCGGTCGGGTCCCACATGTGGTTGGCGCGTCCGACCATCACGTTGCCGTTGTCGCCCCAGCCCTGGCCGATCTCGCCGTTCAGCGCGGGCAGCGCGCCGGTCGCCTTCAGCTTCACCAGCAGCTTGCTCGTACCGACGCTTCCGGCCGCGAAGAACACCTTCCCCGCGTTGACCGTCTTCGTCGTCACCACGTCGCCGGCGGTGTTGATCTGTTCCAGGACGACGTCGTACCCACCCGTCGCCGCGGGCCGAACCGATGTGGCCCGGTGCAGCGAGGAGATCGTGACCTTCCCGGTGGCGGCTGCCTGGGCGAGGTACGTCTTCGGCAGCGTCCTCTTGCCGTGGTTGTTTCCGTAGATGACCTCCTGGGCCAGCGCCGACTTCGGGACGCTGCCGTTGTCCTCGGCCATCATGTAGTTCCAGTCGTACACGTCCGGTACGAACGTCCACGCGAAACCCGAGCGCTGAGCATGCTTCCGGCCCACACGTGAGTACTGGTAGTACGAGGTCCGTTCGAACCAGTCGGGGTCGACCGATCCGACGCCGAGGGCTGCATTGGCGCGCGGGTAGTAGGTGGAGTACATCTCCGCGGCGTCCACCGAGGGCAGGACGGCTCCGAAGTTCTCCCGCTTCGGGGTGACGGCCATGCCTCCGTTGACGAGTGAGCCGCCGCCGACTCCTCGTCCCTGGTAGACGGAGATACCGGCGAAGTCCTCGGCGTCCAGGATGCCGGCGTACTTCGGGACGTCCTTGTCGATGGGAAACCCCAGGAAGTTGCTGAGTGGCTGCTTGGTCCGCGTACGCATCCAGAAGGACCGATAGTCCGGAGCGCTCACCTTCGGATGGATCTTGCCGTCCGGGCCGGGCGCGACCGTGGCCCAGTCCTGGCCCATCTCGACCATGTGGACGTTGATGCCTGCCTGGGCCAGACGCAGGGCGGCGACCGAGCCGCCGTAGCCGCTCCCGATGACCAGCACCGGCACCTGTGCGCCGTTGCCGATCGACGACGCGGCTGCCGACGCCCAGGTCGGGCTGGTTCCGAATGCTCCTCCCAGCATCCCGACCCCAGCCAGCGAGCCCGCGCCGAGCACGAATCCCCGGCGCGAGAGCCCGCGCGACCGGTCGTGTCGTGGTGTGTTGCTCAAGATGACCTCCCTTTTCATCACTGATTGCTAGAACATGTTCTAGTATGCCGGTGGGGGTGTCAGGGGTTTCGCAACATTCACGCAGAGCGACAGGGAGGTCGCATGGTCACCGCATGCGTATGGGGCACGGGAAACATCGGTCGACTCGCCATCCGGGCCGTCGATGCACATCCACGACTCGAGCTCACCGCCGTGCTCGTCCACGACCCTGCGAAGGTCGGTCGTGACGCGGGTGATCTCGGAGAGGTCGGCCGCGAAATCGGCGTCGCCGCCACCGACGACATCGACGCGGTGCTCGCGACGCGTCCGCAGGCCATCGTGTACGCCGCGTCGGGCGACATCCGTCCGGACGAGGCCCTCGCCGACATCGTGCGAGCGCTCCGGTCCGGCGCGGTGGTCGTCACCCCCGCTCTCTACGCGCTCTACGACCAGCGCAACGCCCCGGCGGAGATGCGCGAGCCGGTGCTGGCCGCGATCGCCGAGGGCGGCGGATCCCTCTTGGTCTCCGGGGTCGACCCCGGTTGGGCCAACGACGTGCTGCCGCTGCTGGTCAGCGGTCTGGGAAGCACCGTGGACGTCGTCCGGTGTCAGGAGATCTTCGACTACTCGACCTACGACCAACCCGACTCCGTCCGCTATCTCGTCGGGATGGGCCAACCGATGGACTACGACGCGCCGATGCTGGCCGAGACCGTGCCGACGATGGTGTGGGGCGGACAGGTCAGGCTGATCGCCCGCGGGCTCGAGGTCGAGCTCGACGAGATCCGGGAGACGGTCGAGCGGCTGCCGCTGGACGAGACCGTGACGACCGCGTCGATGGGGGCGTTCGAGAAGGGCACCCAAGGTGCGGTGCGCTTCGAGGTCCAGGGGATCGTCGGCGGCGAGCCGCTCATCGTCGTCGAGCACGTCACCCGCATCCATCCTTCCTGTGCCCCGCACTGGCCGACGCCGCCCGACGGCGACGGCGCCCACCGGGTGATCATCGAGGGCGACCCGCGGATCGAGGTGACGGTCGAGGCGACCGACAAGGCCGGCAACCGGGCGGCCGGCGGCAACGCCACCGCGGTCGGGCGGCTCGTCGGCGCGATCGAGTGGCTCATCGATGCAGGTCCCGGACTCTACGACGCGCTGGACGTGCCGCTGCGTCCGGCGACGGGCAGGCTCGGCGCGGCCAGGGCCGCCGCCGTTCAGGAAGGTGTGACCGCATGATCATCGACGTCCCCGAGGGGCAGGAGCCGATCGCGTACGTCTGGGGCCAGATGGTCCCCGGGATCGGCCCGGCTGCGGCCGGTCTCTCGCTCGCCGTCTACGAGCACACCACCCTCGGGCTCCGCGAGTTCGAGGCCGCCCGGCTGCGGATCGCGCAGATCAACGGCTGCGTCTTCTGCCTCGACTGGCGCACGGAGCGTGACGGGGAGAAGGTCGAGGAGTCGTTCGCCGAGGCGGTCGAGGAATGGCGTACGACCGACGCATTCGACGACCGCACCCGCCTCGCCGCCGAGTACGCCGAACGCTATGCGATCGACCATCACGGCATCGACCAGGACTTCTGGGACCGGATGTCGGCCCACTACACCGATGCCGAGATCGTCGAGCTCAGCATGTGCCTCGGATCGTGGCTGGCGTTCGGTCGGCTCAACCACGTCCTGGGCCTCGACACCGCCTGCATGCTGCCCGCCCGGAGGTAACACGGCCCTGACAATCAGGTGATGCAGAATTTCGGTGTTGCGCCCTCTGAACCGCAGGATCTCGACCTATCGTTGAGGCATGAAGACCTGCGATTTCTGCGGATGCTACGAGGCCGACCCCAACCGCCTCCTCGCATGGACCACCGCGGTTGAGCGTGGGCGCTCGAAGGCGTTCTGCGAGGCCTGCTCGCGACGTCACGTGCGCTCCATGGAAGCCAAGCTCGACTCCGACTGGTGGGCCTAGACACCCAGTCACAACCGTTGTGGCGCCTCGATGCCGAGGAGCCCGAGTCCCTCTGACAGCACTCGCCGGGTCGCCTCGCACAACGCGAGCCGGGTCTGCCTGACCTCACCGTCCGCCTTGAGCACGGGACAGTTCTCGTAGAAGGCGGTCAGCGCTGTCGCCAGACCGTAGAGGTACGCCGTGAGGTGATGCGGTTCCAACGTGTCCACGACCTTGGCGACCACGGCTGCGAACCCGGTCAGCTCCAGTGCGAGCCGCTGCTCGGCCGGGTGGGACAGGGTGCCGACGGCGCGATGTCCTGAGCTTGTCGAAGGGTACGTCTGCTGCGGTGTCTGCGCGAGGATGCTGCACACCCGGGCGTGGGCGTACTGCAGATACGGGCCGGTCTCGCCGGTGGTGGCCGACATCCGGGCGACGTCGAAGGCGTAGTCGCGGGCGAGGTGGTTGGAGAGGTCGGCGTACTTCACGGCGGCGTTGGCCACGGCGCGTACGGCCTCGGGGTTGTCGTAGCGCGCGGCGACGGCCTCCTCGGCGTCGTCGAGGAGCGAGGTGAGGGTGACCGTCTCACCCGAGCGGGTCTTGAAGGGCCGGCCGTCGGCGCCGAGCACGGTGCCGAAGCCGATGTGCTGGACGTCCACCGAGTCGGGCAGCCAGCCGGCGGCGCGGGCGACGGCGAAGACCATGTCGAAGTGGTGGCTCTGCCGGTGGTCGACCACGTAGACGACCCGGTCGACCGCCAGGTCGTCGATGCGGTGCCGGATCGTGGCGAGGTCGGTCGCGGCGTAGCCGAACCCGCCGCCGGCCTTCCGCACGATCAGCGGCAGCGGCGTGCCGTCGCGACCGGTGAAGCCGTCGGGGTAGACGACCTGGGCGCCGGCCGACTCGGTCAGCAGCCCCGCTGCCCGAAGGTCCTCGACGACGCCGGGAAGCCGTGGGTTGTAGCGGCTCTCGCCGTCGAAGTCGTCCCTGGTCAGCAGTACGCCGAGCCGGCTGTAGGTGGCGTCGAACTCGGTCAGCGACGCGTCCACGAGCGCCTGCCAGAGCGCGAGCGTGGTCGGGTCGCCGGACTGCAGCGCCACCACCCGACGCCGGGACGAGTCGGCGAAGCCCGGGTCGTCGTCGAAGCGCGCCTTGGCCCGCTGGTAGAGGGCGAGCAGCTCGCTCATCTCCAGGTCGGCGACGGCCGCAGGGTCGTGGAGCTCCTCGCCGAGCAGCTCCTCGACCAGCATCCCGAACTGGGTGCCCCAGTCGCCGAGATGGTTCTGTCGCACCACCTCGTGGCCGGCGTAGGCCAGCACCCTGGCCAGGGAGTCGCCGATGACGGTGGAACGCAGGTGGCCGACGTGCATCTGCTTGGCGACGTTGGGGGAGGAGTAGTCCACGACGACCCGCTGCGGGACCTGCGGCGTGGGTACGCCCAGCTGCGGGTCGGTCAGCATGTCCTCGACGGCCTCGCCGAGGACGGCGGGGGACCAGGTGAGGTTGAGGAACCCGGCACCGGCCAGCTCGAGGGTGGCGAGCTCGTCGACGTCGACGGCGTCGACGAGACGGGCGCCGATCTCCCGCGGCGGCAGGCCGAGCAGACCGGCCAGCCGGAGCGGGAGGTTGGACTGGAGGTGCCCGAACTCGGGCCGGGTGGTTGGTCGCAGCTCGGGATCGATGTCGGCGTAGGCGTCGCCGAAGCAGGCGACGACGGCGTTCTGAAGGTGTGCGGACAGGGCAAGGGTGTGCTCGTGCACGAGAGGGTCCTAGACGGTGAAGAGGGCAGGCTGACGCGAGGGCGGGGTCAGAGACCCATGCCTCGTCGTCGCAGCGCGCTCTTCGTGACCATGTCCGCAAGGGTGCCGGAGGGGTGAGTCGAAGGTCAAGCCGGTTCGCCCGTCTCCGCCCTGGCCGAGGCGATCAGGTCCCACGCACAGCCGCAGTAGGGATGTCGCAGCCACGGTCGCAGGGTGGGCTCGTCGTCGCGGGTGAGGACCACCGACGTCGACCACGATGCGGGGGTGCGCCCGGCCAAGTAGGTGCGGGCGTCGCGTACGGCCCAGGAGAGCGCCAGCGACTGCAGCAGGGCGTCGCTCGGCACCTCGTTGCCGACGAGCTGGCTCACCACCACCGCCCGTCGGTCGTCCTCCTCGGCGAGGGTCGCGTCGACGCAACGCAGGCAGGCGGTGACGCCGGGAACGACCAGCGGTCCCACGGTCCAGGTGTCGGGGCCGCTCTCGACGACAAGGTGTGCCCGGCCCGCGCGCACCATCTCATCGGTCCGCTCGCGGTCCAGCGGTCCGTCGGAGAAGAACACGACGAGGTCCGGCTGGGCGGTGAGGTCTGCCCCGATCAGCGCCCGCGCTGCCGAGACCAGCGTCGGCGGTCCGTCGAAGCCGACCCGTGGTGGCGGCTCGCTGCGCTCGGCGTCGATCACCAGTCCGGCGTTGGCAAGCTGCTGCATCGCATGCCGCCCGGGCAGATGATCGGGCTCGGTCGCTCGGCCGGCGGCGAGGTCGGTTAGCAGGCGGCGTACCTCCACGCTGTCCTGCACGATCGCCCGCCGAGGCGGGTCGATGCCGATCTGAAGTCGGGTCTCATCACGTCGTACGGCCACATACCCCGGCCGAATCCGGTAGCGCGTGCTCATGTCAGGGAGTCTCACACCGCCCGAGATTCCGCGCATCAACAATCCACAACCCCTGTGGATAACCTGCCGAGACGTCGCTCGCGTCGGTCGAGTCGGCACCAGCGTGACGCTTCGGCCGACGGGGCCGACGCCTCGGCAAAACGTGGCAGCGGCGCCGCCGGACATGCCGGGGGCGCCGCCGCCAGTCGTGCACTGGTAGGTCTCGAGCTGCGCTGGGCTAGCGCTCCGGGAAGCGTGGATCTCGACCCGCTTCGCGGGTTCGCAGGCTCACCCGCTGCGCTCGCTCGATCCCCTCGCGTTGCGACCCCGCTCCTTCGTCGCGGGGTCGCAGGCTCGGGCTCAGGCCTTACCGAGGATGCGGTTGAGGTTGGTGCTGCAGACGGGGCAGACGGCCTTGGCCATCTTGGTGCCCTTGTCGTTCACCCGGATCTCACCGGTCGCCTCGCGCTTCTCCTTGCACTTCACGCAGTAGAACTCGCCGCTCCAGGTCTCCGCCATGACGGCCTCCTTGCCTATGTGTCACTGGTCGTCGCGACGGGGTTGTCAGGGAAGCCCGTCGGAAGCTCGTCATGACGAGCCGACTCGACCCTACGACACGCGGCGCTTTCTGCGGCAACACGGGCTGTCGAGCGAGTGTCGGCGTGTTGGCGTCATACCGGGGGATTCGGGGGTTTCGAGGTTGCATCGAAGGCTCCCGCGAGGCCTGGGAGGCGATCGAAAACTGGAGGGACCCCCGGTGCCTGGATCGTCCTTCGCCTTCCCCTTGCGAAGGCCGTCCGGCGGCGCCGGGGGTCCCACTGACATCGAACTTAAAGAGGATGTGGGAGCCCGTCAACGTCCCACTCCGCGAGCCTTGTGGACAAGATGTGGACAACCCCGCTTTGCTTGGGGACAGCCGGTGGAAGACATGCCCGTTTCTGTGGGTAACCAGGGTGAACGGATGGAGAATGATCGGTTGAATACAGACCGTGACCTGCGAAAAGCATTCTCCACCGGCTGTGGAGGATAAAAATAGTTGGAGGAAGATTTGGTAGGCGAGGCGTTGTCCCCCGTCGCAGCCCTGCGACGGATCGCGTTCCTGCTCGAGCGCGGCCGTGAGGACAGCTACAAGGTGAAGGCCTTCCGCACCGCGGCGGCCGCGATCCTTCCGCTCCCCGAGGAGGAGGTACGCCGCCGCGCGGCCGAGGGCACCCTGACGGAGCTGAGCGGGGTCGGAGCGAGCACGGCCAAGGTCATCACCGAGGCCGCGCGTGGCGAGGTGCCGCAGCGGCTGGCGGACACCGAGCGGGTCCACGGCGGTCCGCTGACCGACGGCGGGGCGGGGGAGGGGCTGCGGACCAGGCTCCGCGGCGACCTGCACAGCCACTCCGACTGGTCCGACGGCGGCTCCCCGATCGAGGAGATGGCCTTCACCGCGATCGAGCTGGGCCACGAGTACCTCGTGCTCACCGACCACAGTCCGCGCCTGACCGTCGCCAACGGGCTCAGCGCCGCCCGCCTCGAACGCCAGCTCGGTGTCGTCGACGCGGTCAACGACCACCTCGCCGGGCGCGGGTTCACCCTGCTGAAGGGGATCGAGGTCGACATCCTCGACGACGGCAGCCTCGACCAGTCCGACGAGATGCTCGCGAAGCTCGAGCTCCGCGTCGCCAGCGTCCACTCCAAGCTCAAGATGGACAGGGAGCTGATGACCAGGCGGATGGTCACAGCGGTCTCCACGACGCGGATGAACGTCCTCGGCCACTGCACGGGCCGGCTGGTCACCGGCAACCGCGGCACCCGGCCCGGCAGCCAGTTCGATGCCCGCAAGGTCTTCGAGGCGTGCGCCGAGCACGAGGTCGCTGTCGAGATCAACTCCCGGCCCGAGCGGAGAGACCCGCCGACCAAGCTTCTCGAGCTCGCTCGCGACATCGGTTGCCTCTTCTCGATCGACTCGGACGCACACGCTCCGGGGCAGCTCGACTTCCTCGTTCTGGGGTGTGAACGAGCCGACGCGGCGGGTATCGAAGAGGAACGGATCATCAACACCTGGCCGCGGGACCGCCTGCTGGCCTGGGCGAACAGGTAGTTTTTTGAACTATGGACGGCCCGGAGATCGAGGTACGGCGCAGCAAGCGGCGTCGGCGTACGGTCTCTGCCTACCGTGACGGCGACCGCATCATCGTGATGATCCCGGCCGCGATGTCGCAGCGCGAGGAGGCCGAATGGGTCGAGCAGATGGTCGCACGGCTGGAGAAGGCCGAGCGGCGGCGCAAGCCCAGTGACGATGACCTGATGCGACGGTCGGCCGCCCTGAGCGACCAGTACTTCGGCGGTCTGGCCAAGCCCGACTCGGTCCGCTGGGTCGACAACCAGAACAGTCGCTGGGGTTCGTGCACCCCCGGCGACCGCTCGATCCGGCTGAGCGACCGGCTGCGGGGCATGCCGGGATGGGTCGTCGACTACGTGCTCGTCCACGAGCTCGCCCACCTCTTCGAGGCCAAGCACAACGACGCCTTCTGGGCCTGGGTCGACCGCTACCCCCAGGCCGAGCGCGCCAAGGGCTACCTGGCCGGCTGGTCCGCCGCCGCCAAGCTCCCCCCTCCTCCTGGCGAGGAGGAGGACGACGTCGAAGAGATCGACTGACCCACGGCATAGGTGAGCGCCACGGTCCCGAGGCTCGTCGAGGCGATGTCCACGAGCTGCAACGAGCTCGGCAGCGGCAGGCCGCCGAAGAGCCGCTTGCCGGTGCCGAGCAGCAGTGGGTGCAGGAACAGCCGCAGCTCGTCGACCAGCCCGGCTCCCATCAGTTGGCGGACGAGGTCACCGCTGCCGAGCACGACGACGCTGCCCGAGCCGTCGGCCTTGAGGTCGCCCACCGCCTCGAGGACGTCGGTGTCGAGCACGGTCGCCCCGCTCCAGGTCAGGTCGCGGAGCGTGCGAGTCGCGACGTACTTCGGGGTGGCGTTGAGACTCGCCGCCATCGGGTCCGTGTCGGGCTGGGCCGGCCAGAATGCGGCCATCTTCTCGTAGGTGCGCCGTCCGAAGAGGTAGGCCGACGTCTGGGCGCCGATGTCGGGGGAGAGGACCTCTCCGAGGGCGGCCCCGAACGGTCCGCCCCAGCCGCCGTGCTCGAAACCACCGTCCCGGTCCTCGTCAGGGGAGCCCAGCCCCTGCATCACTCCGTCGACGCTCAGGAACTCCACGATCGAAAGTCTTCGCATGACCACATCCTGCGCCGCGACCGAATCGACTGGCTTGAACGAAATCGACCGGCGATGATCGGTCCATGACGGGCGTGAACCATGAGCTCGTACGACTCCCCACCCACCCAGGCCTGCGGGGACTGGTGGCGGGTGTCGTCGGTTTCAGCGAGCAGTCGGACGTTCCGCTCGAGCGGCGCCAACCCGCCGGGACGCTGCTGCCGCTGCTGCTCTCCTTCGGCGACCCCTTCGAGATCGTCGACGTCGCCGCCGGGGTGGGGGAGGGGACGTACGGCTCCTTCCTCTCCGGCTTCATGCCCGGGCCGGTCTCGACCCGATCCGGCCGCAGCCACGCCTGCGTGCAGGTCTACCTGACGCCGCTCGGCGCCACCCGGCTGCTCGGCGTGCCGGGCCGGGAGATCGCGGCCAGCGTGGTGACGGTCGAGGACCTGGTCCCCGGACTCGGAACGTCGTTCTCGGAGCGGCTCGCCGAGGCCGGTACGTGGCGGCAGAGGTTCGATCTGGTCCAGTCTGCCCTGCTGGCGCGAGCCGGTGACCCGGCCGACCCGCTGGTGTCCTGGCTCTGGGACCGGATCGCCGAGTCCGGGGGCCAGGCGCGCATCCGCGACCTGGTGGCCGAGACCGGCTGGAGCCACCGCCACGTCACGACCCTGTTCCAGCGCAGCGTCGGGCTCACCCCGAAGGCCGCCGCGGGCGTCCTACGTTTCGAACGGGCCGCCGCCGATCTCGGCCGCCTGCCCGTCGCCGAGGTCGCGGCCCGCCATGGGTATGCCGACCAGAGCCATCTGACCCGCGACACGGTCAGGTACGCCGGCGAGCCGCCCGCCGTTCTCGCCGCCAGTCGGCGGCCGACCGCGCATACAGCGCTCGGGACCACCCCGGCCGGCTCGCGTGTGGGCTAGAGCCGAGCCTGCGCGAGCTTGATCAGCTCGATCAGGCTGTCCTCGGGATCGGGGATCGCGTCGACCGGCCACCAACGTACGTCCAGGGACTCCTCGCTCACCTCCGGAACCGCACCGGCAGGAGCGACGGCCATGAAGCGCACGTCGAGGTGATGGACGTCCCCTGACGGAGCGCAGAAGGGCACCGGGTGCTCGGAGAGCTGCACCAGCCCGGGCAACGGCACCAGGTCCGGCACGCCGGATTCCTCACGCAGTTCGCGGGCCGCGGCCGCCCACAGGGTCGGGTCGCCCTGCTCGAGATGACCACCGAACTGGAACCAGCGCCGCGCCTTGCGGTGATGGGTCAGCAGCACCGCGGAGCCGTCGTCGGAGAGCACCACGCACGAGGCGGTCAGGTGGTCGGGGACGCACGACTTGAAGACTCCGGTGGGCTCGGCCTCGAGGTGGGCGACGTAGCGCTTCCGCAAGGTCTCCTGCGGAGCCGACGGAGCAGCCCACGCCCGCAGGGCCGCGAGCGCGTCAGCGTGCAGGCTCACTCCTCGCCCGGGTTGTCGGAGTCGGTCCCGCCGAGCAGCTTCTTGAGCTCCTCGTCGAAGTCGATCGACTCGACGTCGGGGGCCTCGGCACCCTCACGGAAGCCGAGGGGGTCGTCGAGATCTGCCGAGGTGGGCAGCAGCGCCGGCGACATCCAGACGCCGTCGCGGGCCTCGATGCCCTGCCGGGTGCGCAGCGAGCCCCACAGCGCGGCCGCGTCCCGCAGGCGTCGCGGACGCAGCTCGAGCCCGACCAGGGTCGCGAAGGTCTGCTCGGCCGGACCGCCGGCAGCGCGGCGGCGGCGTACGGCCTCCTGCAGCTGCGCCGCGACCGGCATCCGCTCGGCGGTGGCCAGGGCGACGACCTCGTCGACCCAGCCCTCCACGAGCGCCAGCACGATCTCGAGCCGCTCCAGCGCGGCCTTCTGAACCGGCGAGTCGGGCACCTCGAACATGCCCTCCTCGAACATGTTCTGCAGCTGCGTGGGGTCCTGCATCGCGGAGAGGTCGAGGCCGCGCATCTGCTCCTCGATCCGCTGCTGCATGGCCTCCATGTTGAGCTCGACGCCCTGCGCGTAGTCGGTGACGGCGGTGACCACATGGTCGCGCAGCCACGGCACGCCGGCGAAGAGCCGCTGGTGGGCCGCCTCGCGCAGAGCCAGGAAGAGCAGCACGTCGTCGGTGCTGACCCCCAGACCCTCGGCGAAGGGCTCGACGTTGACCGGGAGCAGCGCCGCCTGGCCGGTCTCGGCCAGCGGGATGCCGATGTCGGAGACCGAGATGACCTCGCCGGCGAGGTGACCGAGGCCGGTGCCGGCCTGGTTCGCGTACAACGCGCCCATCGCCTTGCCGACGAACCCGATCATCGGGCCCATCTGCGCCTTCATCTCCTCGGGCAGCTGACCGCTCATCGCGGCCGCCGTCGAGGCCGCGACCGGCTCGATCAGCGGCTTCCACGCGTCCAGCGTGTTGACCAGCCACTCGGCCTTCGACCAAGCGGTGGCGGACTTCACGCCGGACGGGAAGGAGGTGGTGTCCTCCAACCAGTGGTCGGCCAGCTGGATCGCGTCGGCGACCGCGTCCTTCTGCTTCTGAGAAGGCGTCGGGTCGGGCGTGGACGCGGCGACCTTTCGGGCGAGGTCCATCGCGACGTCCCAGTTCAGCGGGCCGTCATAGGGCTGTAGCAGCGACTGGATCTGACCGAAGATCTGGCTCAGGTCAGGCATGCCGCCGGGGCCGCCGCCGACGCCGCCGATGGGGAAACCACCGAAGAACGCTTCAAAGGGCGTGCCCTTGAAGGGGTTCTCCGGCTCCTCCGGCTCGTCGGGGCCACCTGGGGTCTGACTCATGTGTCCAGCCTACGCGGTTACGGAAGCCCGCTGTCAGCAAGCACTACGCTGTTCCCATGGCTGAACCGAAGAAAGGCGCCGTCAAGCTTCTGGACATCCGGGAGACCCCTCTCGATGTCACCGAGGTGATGGACGCGCTCGACGACGACGCATCCGGCGGGGTGACTCTCTTCGTCGGCCGCGTACGTGACCACGACGGGGGCAAGGGCGTGACCGGCCTCGACTACCAGGCCCATCCCACCGCCCTCGCGCGCCTGGCCGAGGTCGCCGAGAAGGTCGCCGCCGACCACGGGGTCGCGGGTGTCGCCGCCGTCCACCGTGTCGGCCATCTCGACATCGGCGACATCGCCGTCATCGTCGCCACCGCCTCCGGCCACCGTGGCGAGGCCTTCGCCGCGTCTCGCGACCTCATCGACACCCTCAAGGCCGAGGTGCCCATCTGGAAGCATCAGGCCTTCACCGACGGCACCGACGAATGGGTCGGCACGCCGTAACTTTGCGATTGCTTCGCAATTCGCGAGCGCCTCTGCTTGATCCTCGTCTTCCTCCGCTGCGCTCAGTCGCTTCGCTCCCTCGCTCCGCTGCGTCCAGACGAGGACCGCTCCGGCGCTGGGATGTTGCGCTGGCGGGTCTTGGGTCGGCGCGCCATGGTGCGCGGCGTTGGGGCGACCAAATAGGCTGCGTACGTGGACATCCTGCTGTGGCTCGTGCCGTCCGCGGTCATCACCGTGCTGGCGATGGCGTGGGTCGCATTTCTCGGCCGTGAGGGGCGCGAGCAGGACCGCGAGGAGGTCGTACGCCGCCTCGGCATCGCGCTGGAGAAGGAGAAGACCCGCGAGCGCTCGAGAAGGTACGCAGCGCCTCAGCCGCCGCCCGACAGGTCGACCGGAGTCGCGGTCCGTGTCAACCGCGACGCCTCTTAGGATGCACTTGGTCTTGAATGAGAAGGTGACGCTATGACGCAGCGCACCTTGGCCGGCCTAGTCGCCCTGCCGCTCGTGGTCGCCCTGATCGTGATCGCCTGGGTGGTTCCGCTGCCCTACACGATCTACAGCCCCGGGCCGACGGTGAACGTCCTGGGCGAGTTCGACGGCAAGGACATCGTCCAGGTCGAGGGCCACGAGAGCTACCGCGACAAGGGGCAGCTGCGGATGACCACGGTCTCCGAGACCACCCGCGAGGCGCGGCTCGGACTGTGGACGCTGCTGGGCGCATGGATGAGCGATACCGAGGCGGTCTATCCGCGCGAGGTCGCCTACCCCGACCAGGGCACCGTCGAGGACGACCGCGAGGCCGGGCAGGTGCAGATGGCCAGCGCCCAGGACGCGGCGATCGCGGCGGCGCTGACCAAGCTCGGTGAGGACGTCGACGAGGTCTCGGTCGCCGCGGTCAGCGAGGATGCTCCCGCCGCGGGCAGGCTGAAGGCCGAGGACGTGGTCACCAAGGTCGGCGACAAGGCCGTCGACACCCCCGAGGAGGTCGTCGCCGAGGTGCAGAAGGTCGAGCCCGGCGACACGATCGAGCTGACCGTCGAGCGCAAGGGCAAGACGCGCACCGAGTCGATCAAGACCGGTGAGAAGGAGGGCAAGGCCTTCATCGGCGTCTCGCTGGGAGCGACCTACGACTTCCCCTACGACGTCAAGATCACGCTCGACCCCGCCATCGGCGGACCGAGCGCCGGGCTGATGATGGCGCTCTCGGTCTACGACACCCTCACCGAGGGCCCGCTGACCGGCGAGAAGAAGATCGCCGGCACCGGCACCATCGACGGCTCCGGCAACGTCGGCCCGATCGGCGGGATCCAGCAGAAGATCCCGGGTGCGGCCTCGGACGGAGCCAAGCTCTTCCTGGTGCCCGCCGGCAACTGCCAAGACGTCGAGGGCGCCGAGAACGGCGACATGCGTCTGACCCGTGTGGAGAACCTCGATGACGCCATCAAGGCCATCGAGACCTGGACCGAGGACCCGAATGCCAAGCTGCCGACCTGTGGGAGCACGAAGTGAACGACACCCCTGAGCCCACGCCCGGGCCCACCCCTGAGCTCAGCCGCGGTCTCGACCTGGAGACCGATCCGGCTCTGGCCGCGGCCGTCCTCGAGATCGAGGCCCACGTCGCGAGCGAGGGCTGGGACGGTCCGGCGAGGCTGTTCGCGCTCGTCGACACCGCCGCGCTGGTCAAGGCCGAGCCCGCGCTCGCCACGATGATGGGCCTGGACAACCCGGATCAGGATGGGTCGCTGACCCCGATCGAGCAGGACCAGGTGCCTGTCACGACCCAGCTGGAGGAGGTCCTCCAGACGACGGCCTGGCCCGCAGGGGTCACCGGCTGCGCCGCGGTGGTCGAGCGTCTGGTGCTGCCGCCCGACGCCGACGGCAAGATCCCCGAGGACGCCGAGGCGGCCGCGGAGTTCGCCAAGGCGCACCCCGACCGGCAGGAGGTACGCATCGTGGCCGGCGCGACACGTGCTGGTGCCACCTACTGTGCTCTGCGGTTGAAGGCGCACGACGACGACCAGTCGGTCATCGGCGGCGTCGACCTGGTCCCCGAGCTCCTCGAGCTGCTGCGTGTCACTCTCGAGGAGAACCCTGACAGCGAGGGTGAAGCATGAGTCTCTTTGACGACGACGACCCGGCGCAGGCGCCGGCTCGCACACAGAGCACCGGCCGCAACCGATGGCTGGCGATCGCGGCCGTCTCGGTCATCGTGCTCTTCTTCGGCATCAGCGCCTTCGCGGCGGTCTACACCGACGCGCTGTGGTACGACGCGATCGACTTCAGCAGCGTCTTCGGCACGGTCTTCTGGACGCGTACGGCACTCTTCGTGATCTTCGGCGTGCTGATGGCGATCATGATCGGGCTGCCGGCCGCGCTCGCCTACCGCACCCGCCCCTACTTCCACCCGGCCGACGACATCGGCGGCCTGGACCGCTACCGCGATGCGATCGCCCCGATCCGTACGTGGCTGCTGGTCGGCATCGCGGGAGTGTCGGGGATCTTCGCCGGCTTCTCCGGCGCGGGTCACTGGCGTACGTACCTGATGTGGCGCCACGGGCGCGACTTCGACAAGGTCGACGAGTTCTTCAAGAAGGACATCGGCTTCTACGTCTTCGACCTGCCGTGGTGGCACTACCTGGTCAACTTCGCGCTGACCGGGCTGATCCTCGGCACCATCGGCGCGATGATCGTGCACTACGTCTACGGCGGGATCCGGCTCACCGCGCAGCGTGACCGGTTCACCCGCTCGGCACAGGTCCAGCTCAGCGCCATGCTCGGGCTGATCCTGGTGGTCAAGGGGCTCGACTACTGGGTCGACCGCTACGACCTCGTCAACGGCTCCGGCCCACGACTGGACGGGATGACCTACACCGACGAGCACGCGGTGCTCCCGGCCAACCAGATCCTGCTCGCGATCGCCGTGATCTGCGGGATTCTGTTCCTGCTGAACATGTGGCGGCGCAGCTGGCAGCTGCCCTCGATCGCGATCTCGCTGTTCGCGATCTCGGTGCTGCTGATCGGGATGATCTGGCCCGCGGTCGTGCAGGGCTTCCAGGTCCGGCCGAGCGAGCAGGACAAGGAGAAGCCCTACCTCGCGGCCAACATCAAGGCCACCCAGGACGCCTACGGCATCTCCAAGGACAAGCTCGAGGTGACCGAGTACACCTCGCAGGCCGAGGCCGACGGCGCCTCGCCCGAGCAGCTCGACGAGACCGCGTCCTCGCTGCCGATCGTCGACCCGGCGGTCGTCCATCGCGAGTTCGAGCAGGTCCAGCAGGGTCGCTCCTACTACTCGGTGCACGAGCCGCTCGACATCTCCACCTACGAGGTCGGTGGCAAGGAGCGGGCGGTCGTGCTCGGCGTACGCGAGCTCAACCAGGCCGGCATCTCCGACTCCGACCGCACCTGGACCAACCTGCACACGGTCTACACCCACTCCAACGGCGTGATCGCCTCCTACGCCAACATGCGCGGCGCCGACGACAAGTCCGAGTCGAACCAGATGCAGTGGGCCGAGGGCGACCGCACCGGTCAGCACGACCTGACTTCGGGCCAGGGCGAGTTCCAGGACAAGGTCTACTTCGGCGAGGACTCGCCGGAGTACTCGATCGTCGGCAAGGTCGCCGGCGGCGCCGCTCGCGAGCTCGACTACAACTCCGAGGACGGCGAGACCAGGACGACGTACGAAGGTGCCGGCGGTGTCCCGATCGGCTCCAACTTCCGCCAGCTGATGTACGCCATCCAGTTCGGCTCCACGAACTTCCTGCTCTCGTCGAGTGTCAACGAGAACTCCGAGATCCTCTACGACCGCTCCCCGAAGGAGCGGGTGCAGAAGGTAGCGCCGTGGCTGACGCTCGACGATGACGTGTACCCCGCGGTGGTGGGCGGGCGAATCCAGTGGGTTGTCGACGGCTACACCACCACCGACCGCTACCCGCAGGCCGCGCGCGACTCGTTCGCCTCGATGACCGACGACGCCACCCAGAGCTCCACCGGGGTGCAGACGCTGCCGACCGACGAGATCAACTACATGCGCAACGCGGTGAAGGCGACCGTGGACGCCTACGACGGCACGGTCACCCTCTACGAGTGGGATGAGGCGGACCCGATCCTGCAGACGTGGGAGGCGGCCTTCCCCGGCACCGTGATGCCCAAGTCGTCGATCCCGAAGGAGCTCATGGAGCACCTTCGCTACCCCGAGGACCTCTACAAGGTGCAGCGCTACCAGTTGGCGCGCTACCACGTCTCCGACCCGGACGTCTTCTTCTCCGGCAACGAGCGCTGGGCCGTGCCCGAGGACCCGAACGACGACAACCACCAGCAGACGCCCTACCGGATGTTCCTCGACGACGGCTCGGGCACCGCTCGCTGGTCGCTGACGTCGGCCTTCGTGCCCTACAACCGCCCCAACCTGGCGGCGATGATGTCAGTCGACTCCGACGCCACCTCGGAGAACTACGGGAAGATCCGGATCACCACGGGCTTCCCCGACGACACCCAGGGCCCGGGCATGGTCTCCAACGAGTTCCGTACGGACAAGGCGATCGCCGACGAGGTCGCCTCGTTCAACCGCTCCGGATCGGCGCCGGTGTGGGGCCAGGTCATCACCTACCCGACCGCGAAGAACGGCATCCTGTACGTCGAGCCGATCTACGCCCGCCGGGCGACCGCCTCCACCTCCGGCTACGCCCAGCTCGCCTTCGTGCTGGTCTCCTACGACGGACGGGTCGGCTATGGAACGACGCTGAGCGAGGCCCTCGAGGTCGCGCTGACCGGCGCCTCGCCGACACCCCCGGCGGAAACCGATCCCGACGAGGAACCGGCCGAGACCCCGCCGTCCTCCGGTGACTCGCCGGGCGAGGTCGGCCAGCTCCTCGAGGACGCGCGCTCCCTGTTCGCCCAGGCGGACGAGGCCGGCAAGGCCGGCGACTACGCTGAGCGCGAGCGGCTCATCGCGGAGGCCCAGGACAAGGTCGACCAGGCCGCCGAGCTGATCTCGGGAGGCTGAGGACATCTCCGATTAGGGGTTCGTTTCCCCTCGCGTGTAATGTTCTTCTTGCGACGCGGGGTGGAGCAGCTCGGTAGCTCGCTGGGCTCATAACCCAGAGGTCACAGGTTCAAATCCTGTCCCCGCTACTCCAAGACGAAGGCCCGGACCGAAAGGTCCGGGCCTTCGTGATTCCCAGCTATGGCAGGCGGTTCTGCCGGCTACGCGCGGAAGGGACCGCTGATCTCGTAGGTGATGCCGCCGCTGGACGAACCGGTCGTGCCGCGCTGGGACGAGAAGTACATGCGGTTCCCGGCAGGGTTGAAGGCAACGCCGCACAGCTCCGAGGAGCTCTGTCCGGTGACCCGGAGGAAGGGCGCCACGACGTCGTCGGGGGTGATGATGCAGATCTCCATGTTGCCACCGTCCTCGGCGACGTACAGGTCTCCGGCCGCGGCGCCGGTGAGGTTGTCGACGCCGGTGAGCGGCGGGTTGCTGGTCAGGTTGTCGTCGTAGACCACGTCGAGGGTGCCGGCGGCGGCGTTGTAGGCCCACACCTTGTTGTCGCCCTTGGTGGTGAAGTAGCAGATGTCGTTGCGGTAGTAGGCGCCTTCACCGCCGTTGAAGAGCTTCATGTTCGACACCTGGTCGCGGGTGGGCGTCGGCGAGCCGTCGGGGTCGGGGACGTCGGCCCAGGTCAGATTCGTGGTGAGGACCTGCAGCTTTCCGGCGGAGAGGTCTCCCCAGGTGGTCGGGACGAAGCGGTAGAAGCCGCCGTCGCTCTTGTCCTCGGTCTGGTAGACGACCTTGCGGACCGGGTCGCAGGCTGCGGCCTCGTGCGTGAACCGGCCCATCGCGGCGCGGCGTACGGCGGGCTTGACGCCCCACGGGTCGGTCTCCCAGCTGTAGCCCGTGTCGTGCTCCTCGCACGAGATCCAGGTGTTCCACGGCGTCGGTCCACCTGCGCAGTTCCGGGTGGTGTTGCCGAGGATGCGGTAGGCGCTGGTGATGTTGGCGTTGCTGTCGAACTTGATGGCGCTCACGCCGCCGGCGCCGCTGCTCATCTCCGAGTTGGAGACGTAGATCCAGCCGGTTCCGTCGGCGAAGCAGACCCCGCCGTCGGGAGCGCTGTGCCAGGTGTACCCGGTGTTCGCCACCGTCCTCGTCGAGCGGGCGATCACCCGGCTGGTGAACCCTTGGGGCAGCATGATGCCGTTGGCGTCGGCGGCGAGCAGAGCGCCGTACGGGCTCGGGCCGGTCTTGGCGGGGTAGGCGATGGCGGGACGAGTGACGCTGAACCCGAAGGCGACGGTTCCAGCGCCGACAACGGCGGCACGGAGGAAGTTGCGACGATCCATGGGGGAGCCCTTCCGGAGTCTCGGCAGATGGAGATGTGCGCGACATACCCTAGTGATCAGGGCCCTCGTCGAGGCGTCTTCGGAACGAACAGTGCCCGACACCCGAATGCTGGCGGCGAAGGCGGGCAGGCGCTGGCCGGCGGCGACGACAAGGACTGGGATCACGTGCCGGCGAACCAGGACAGCACGCCGTGGCCGGGCCCCATGCTCGGGACCCGGCCACGGTCATCTGAGTCAGACTGTCGCGCAGCTGGATGCGGGTCCCTCGCCGCGGAACCGCCCGTCCAGGAAGTCCATCGCGTACGGGTAGAAGCCGAAGGCTCCACCGACGTGTCCTGGTGCCAGGCCGGCGCGGAACGACACCGTCGCGCCTTGGTCGCACCAGCGCTTCGCTGCGTCGCGACCGGCGGCGTACGCCACCACGTCATCCGTCTGGCTGTGATAGACGAAGGCGGGGATGACGGGCTTGCGCCCGTTGCCGATCTGCTGTTCGTCCAGCATCGTGGCGTACTGCGGGTCGCGCAGCGTCTGCGGCAGGCTGCGTCCGTCCTTCGTCAGGGTGCTCGACTGTACGAACGGGTGCTTCAACAGCGTCTCGATGACGCACTCCTCACGTACCGCCTGCATCAGCGCCGTCCCGCGATCGTTGAGGAACGAGCTCGTATCGATGCCGTAGGTGGCCTCACCGACACCGACCGTGGCGTAGGCGAGGAATCCGACCGCAAATGTGCCGTCGAGCTTGTCCGCCACCGTGAAGAGGTCACCGGGGATCCCGCCGGCGGCGACCCCGACCAGGTTCAGCTCCGGGGCGTAGCCGGCTGCGATCTCCGCGGCCGCGGCTGCCGCACCGCCGCCCTGGGAGTAGCCCATGACGGCGACCGGGGTGGAGTCGGTCACCCCTGAGCCGGACACGTTCCCGGCGGCCCGCACCGAGTCGAGGACCGCTCGGCCCTGGACCTCCCGGCTCATGTACGTGTGCAGCCCCGGGGTGCCCAGACCCTGGTAGTCGGTCACCACGACGGCGTAGCCCTTGGCGAGCAGGCCGGCGAGGAAGACGTTCTCGTACTCCAGGCCGCCACCGTCGGAGAGCCGCGAGGGCGCGCACTGGTCACCGAGTCCCTGGGTGCCGACGGCGTACGCGATCAGCGGCCGGGCTCCGCCTCCCGACCAGGCCTTGTTGGGCACCACGAGCTGACCGGTGACCGCGATCGGGGTGTCGTTGCGGTCCGTCGAGGTGTACATCAACCGGGTCACGGTGGCATCGACCGGGACGATCTTCAACGGCGTGACCCAGAACTGCGACGGTTCCGTGCGGACCAGGGTGCCTCTGCCGGCGGGCAGGATCGAGGGTGGGGTGTAGAAGGCCGTACCCGTGGCATCCGCGCCGCAGACCAGACGCGCGTCGGCCCAGTCCGCGTGGTCGTAGTCGACGCCGTCCCCGGTGTCGTCGACCAAGAGGTCGAGACGCCGTGCTCCGGCGGTCTGCGCGGAGATGGTCTTGGTGGCGGTGCCGTTGAGCATCTTGCCGGTGTCGGCCACTTCCACCCCGTCGGCGAACACCCGGAACCGGACGGAGCCGAGCCAGCCCTGTGAGTCGTCGACGCCGACCTTCGCGGTGAACGCGGAGCAGTTGCCGCCCAGGTGATAGCTCACCCACGATCCGGCGTGGACGCCGAGACCCTTGGCGTACGTGATGCCGTTGAGCCTCAGCTGGCCACCGTCGCCGGCGGCAGCCCCGCCGTTGGCCTGATTGCGCTCGACCGGCCCCCATCCGTTGGTCGGGGTGCCGAGGAACGGCCAGTCGCCGGCGTCGACGGACGTCGTCGGCGCTGCCGGGAGCGTCGCCGCGGATGCCACACCGTCGCCGGAGCAGCGGAACTTCGCGCTGGCCCAGTCGGCGTGGTCGTAATCGGCACCGCCCTCGGCCCGGGAGACGATGAGGTCGACGGTCTGCGCGCCGTCGATGCCTGCGTAGATCGTGATCGGCTCCATCGAACCGCTCACCGTCTTCGTCTGCGCGACCTGGATGCCGTCGGCCACCACCGAGAAGACCACGCTGCCCCGGTCGCCGACCTCGTCGTCGATGCCGACCTCGGATTGGAAGTACTCACAACTGCCGCCGATGTCGAAGCGGACCGCCGAGTCGGAGTGGACGCCCAGGCCTTTGCCGTGGCTGTCGCCGCCGACCGAGATCGTACGACCGTCGCCGCTGGCTGCTTCACCGTTGGACTCGTCACGCTCGACGGGTCCGTAGCCGTTGACGGCCGAGACGAAGGGCAGATCGGAGGCCCAGACCTGGCCGGTGAGCGTCGCTGCGGCCGCGGGGCCGGCGATCAGGGGAGTGGCCGGCGCCGCGACGACCAGGGCCAGCGCGGCGAGCACACCCGCGCGGCGGACCTTCCGGGGGCTCATCCGATCACTGCCCGGACCGCGGGTGCCATGGCCTCGGCGTAGCCGGCCCTGGTCGGGTGGTAGCCGTCAGCCGCGCTCCATGACTTGCCGTTGACGTACGGCGTGCTGGCGCACACGTCGTGCCGGGTGAAGGAGGCGATCGAGCTCTTGTAGGTGAATCCTGCGGCCCCCGCCCGGTCCGAGATGGTGGCGTCCAGCAGGTCGGCGACCTCGTTGGACCAGACCGCTTCCTGCGCGGTGATGCCGTCTGCGGCGGCGCAGGTGAGGTCGCTGCCGAAGAGGCGGGGGTAGCCGAGGACCGCCACCGTCGCGTTCGGCGCCTTCGCCCGGATCGCAGCGTAGGCGCGATCGAGCTTGGCAGGTAGCTCGTTGGTGATCTTCGCCTTCGTCTCGTTGGTCGCGTTCTCGCAGTTGAAGGAGAGGCTGCCGGCACAGTTGAAGATCAGGTTCGCGAAGCCGACATCGTTTCCGCCGATCGTGATCGACACATAGTCGGTTTCGGCGGTCAGCGAGTTGACCTGTGAGTTGACCACGTCGTCGGTGACCGCACCCTGGCAGGCGACGAAGGTGAGATGCGTGTTGAGACGGGACTGGGCGACGAGGTACGGGTAGGCGTACGTGTTGCGCCCACAACCCACGTTCAGGTTGGCGCTGAATGCGCCGTTCCCAGCGGAGTAGGAGTCGCCGAGACCGGCGTACTCGTCGGGGGTGGCAGCGCGGGCCGGCGACAGCTGCGTCGTCGTCAGTGCGAGTGCGGCCAGGGCGATCGCAGTGCGGATGAGGAATCTGAGCATGGCAGACCTCCAAAGAATGTGAGGGACGTCACAGAAAGGTAAGGACCGCCGACGTATTGGGGAATCGTCGCGCTTCCCCAACTTGGTCCCTGTGCCTTGTGACTGCTCACAACGTCGCTTGCGGGCGCCGTCCGGGTAGGCGACCATCCCGATATGCCTCGCGTGCTTTTCCGGTCACGGACGAATCTGCGTACCCGTCTGGCCGCCCACCTGCCCGGGATGGTGGATGCCACGCTCGAGCGGCTCGCGTCCGACGTGCCCATCTACCAGCAGCTGTCGCGTGACCAGCTGGAGAACGACGTCGCCGAGGTGGTCCGCCTCAACCTCGAGCTGTTCATGCGGTTGCTGCGGGAGGGGCGCGCTCCCGAGCGTGGCGACCTCGAAGCGATGCTGCGCTCGGCGCGGGTGCGGGCGGAGGAGCAGATCCCCCTGCCTGCCGTGCTGTCGGCGTACTACAACGGCTTCCGTGCCTGCTGGGAGGAGACCAACGGTTTGGTGGCCGCCGACGACGTCGAGGAGTTGATCGACATCGGGTCCCTCGTGCTGCGCTACCTGGAGCTCGTCACGACCGCGGTCACCGAGGTGTACGTCGAGACCGTCACGGCGATGACCGGTCGTGACCGAGCGGTGAAGGACCAGCTGCTCGCCAAGATCGTCGCCGGCGAGGAGACTCCGGCGTTGTGGCACGGTGCCGGCCTGGTCCCGTGGACGCACCGCACCCTGGTGCAGCTCCGGGTGCGTGCGCCTCGTCACCCCCACGACGTGACCGTGACGGTTGAAGCGAGGCGGAGGGTGCGGGCCCTTCGGGAGTCGCTTGCCGAGGTGAGCGGGCACGAGGTCCTCGACTCCCTCACCCTCACCGGCGGCCTGATCGTGCTGTGCGGGACCATCCCCGCCGTTGACATCCGTAAGGCCCTGGCCCGGGTGCTCCAGGGACGCTGGCATGCAGGGCTCGCGCATGCCGAGGGCGCCGCGGCGACGGCTGACGCTGCGTTGGCTGCAGAGAACTGCGCCGAGGTCGCCCACCGCCTCAGGCTGCCGACGGGCATCCATCAGATCGCGGACCTCGCCCTGGAGGTCCAGGTGACCCGGCCGGGTCCCGCCCGCGACGTTCTCGCGAACGTTCTCCGGCCGCTCGACGATCAGCCTGACCTTCTCGACACACTGAGGGCGTACGTCGCCGCGTCCGGGCGTCGGGCAGAGACCGCCGAAGCGCTGCACGTCCACCCCAACACGCTGGACTACCGGCTGCGGCGGGTCCACAAGCTCACCGGCGTCGATCCCACCCACCCCCAGGGAAGTCAACTGGTCCGTGCCGGTCTGGTGGTCAGGCGCTATCTCCGCTGACCCATTCCGTACGGCGACGGGCGATGACCAAGGACCTGGTCAGCGTCAAGCCGATCCTCGAGGCCTGACGAGTCCGGCTGCTCGCGGTCTCGACACCGCCCGGTGGCGCAGGGACCTGTCCTCGTGATGATCCGGACGGATCCCTGCGCCTTCGGTCAGTGGCCGTGCGAGGAGTGACCGTCGTCGGTCGGTTCGACGGGTGCCTCGGTCGGCCGCTCCTGATCGACGACCGGGTCGGTCGGCTCCACAGGCGTCTCGCTCGGGCTGTGGTCGTGGCTGTGTCCGTCGGAGGCGATGGTGCCGGCCAGGGCGGTCATCCCCAGCCAGGCGAGAGCGGCGACGAGGACGACGACTGCGGCGAACGGGCTGATCAGATGGTGCCAGCGGCCCTTGGAGTCCTTGGCGACGAACGCGGCGTACGACATGAGCAGACCGATCGGCGTCATCAGGGCGCTGCGCTCGGGGAACTGCTCGAAGTGCTGGATGCCGCCACCGACGAGACCGACGCCGAAGGAGAGCAGCAGCGAGAAGGTCACGAGCGGCAGAGCCTGGCTGAGAGCGGGGCGCTCGTCGGCGAGGAAGAACTCGTTGACGAGCGTGCCGAGCAGGAACACGAACGCACCCACTGCGCAGATGATCGTGTACAACGACGGGTTGACCGGGTAATGGACGACGGCGCCGGCGATCAGGGCGGCGCCCATGAAGTAGAGCATCTGGCCGCTGTATCGCGCAGGCAGGGACTGTTTGTCGAACGCCCGCCGGTGCGCCTTGGAGGGTCTGTTCTGCTGCACGTCGGGGTCGAGAACGGTGGTCATGGTCTGAATGGGTCCTTTCGGTTCTGGGTTGTGAGCGCAGGGCAGCACCGCGCCGGCACCAGGCGTGGTCGGCGTGACGCTGGGCCGGTCGCTCAGCAGCGCAGGGTCGAAAGACGGTGGAGACAGGGTGGGTCAGCGGTGCGGCCCGATGAGAAGGCTCGCGACTCGGCCCACCGAAGTGCGACGCAGAGGACGTGGCGTGGGATGCCACGTCGGAGCGCGAGGGCTATCAGCGCCGCCAGGAGGCACAACAGAGCCAGGCACAGGTCGCCGGCCCCGCCATCATGATCGGGCGAGGGAGCGGGGCTCTCCGGTGTCTCGCTGTCGAGCCCGTGACCCGTACCTGCATGGTCGTGCGCCGCCGTGTCCATCGCCAGCACCGTGGCAGCGTGCTCGCTGTGCGCCTGCTCATGGGAGGTGAGCCCATGCAGCGTGAAGACCGCGAAGACGACCCCGAAAAGGGTCGCGAGCAGCAGCACGCCGCGGGGCCCCCTGATCGAGATCATGGTCCGGCACCCTAGGCGGACAAGGTGGCGAATGGCCCAACGGAGGACGCCCAAAACCAGGAAATGCGACGAGCATCACATCGTCGCCTGGTCATGTGAACAGCACGGCAGCGCCCGTATCCCTCCGGATCGCTGCGCCTGACCGTGATCGGCTGCATTTGGTGACAGGGTTCGACCATGAGGGAAGACGCGGTCGACGAGGAGGCCACGACGCTGCGGGCCACCGGCGTACGTGTTCGGCAGGGGGCGCGGGATCTGCTTCCGCCCACGTCGTTGATGCTGCGCGGGGGAGAGGTCGCGGTGGCTGTCGGCCCGCCGGGGGGTGGCCACACGTCGCTGGCCCTGGCGCTGGCCGGGCGGCTGCGGCTGGATGCGGGCAGGGTCGCGCTGGACGGCGACGCGTCGCCACGGGTCCTGCAGGGCGCGGTGGCGCTCGTCGACGTGCCGGGAGTCTCAGAGCCGGACGAGATGGTGCCGTTCCGTACCATCCTCGGCGAGGAGCTCGCCATGGCGAGGCACAAGCCGAGCGCCGCCGCGATCGACCGCTGGCTGGGGGAGTACGACCTCGCGACCGACATCACCACGGAAGCCGTCCCGCCGAGACCACGGCTGGAGATCCTCGGCCGGATGGCGTCGCTGCGGCCCGGCACCCGCTTCCTCGTCCTCACCTATCCCGAGCGGCTCGGCCTGCCCGTCGGGGACTGGCTCGACATCGCCTCCGACCTCGCCGGGGCCGGGCCGAGGCCCGGCGTCCTGATCACCGCCAGTCGCGCTGCGGTGATCCCGAGCGGAGTGCGTACGTTCACCATCGGCCCGACGGAGGAAGCATGAACTCGCTGCGTATCGCTCTGACCGAGCTGCGCCGAATCACCGCCGGCCGGTTGGCGAAGCTCGTCATCGTCGCGCTGGTGATCGTGCCCACGCTCTACGCCGGGCTCTACCTCTACGCCAACCACGATCCGTACGCTCACTTCGACGAGCTCCCGGCGGCGCTGATCGTCGAGGACGCCGGCGCCACCACGACCGACGGCACCGAGATCGACGCGGGGCGCCAGGTCGCCGACAAGCTCCTGAAGTCCGGCGACTTCGACTGGACGGAGACCTCCACGGCCAAGGCGGAGAAGGACATCCGCGAGGGCGACTACTACTTCGCCCTGCGCATCCCGGAGGGCTTCTCCCGGACGCTGACCGGCGCGGAGCGGCTCGACCCGAAGCAGGCTCAGATCCAGGTCATCACCAACGACGCCAACTCCTATCTGTCCACCACGATCGCGACCAACGTCACCGACAAGGTCCGCGATGCCATCGCCAGCGAGGTCTCCGAGCAGGCCGCGGCCAACTTCCTGCTCGGCATCTCCGACCTCCGCGCGGGACTGGTCAAGGCCGCCGACGGCGCCGCGAAGCTGGAGAAGGGCGCGGTCTCGCTCCGCGACGGCGCCGGGAAGCTGGCCACCGGAGCGGGCGAGCTCGAGGACGGTCTGAACACCATCGAGGGCAAGGTCACCGACCTGCCCGCAAAGACCCGTGAGCTCGCCACCGGCGCCCGGAAGGTCGCCGACGCCAACGGCGAGATCGCCGCCACCGGGCAGCGTGCGGCGACCGCCGTCGACGACGCGGTCGCCGCCTACGAGGCGAATCGGGCAGACCTCGACGCCCGCCTCGAGGCGCAGGGCCTGGACGAGCAGCAGCGAGCCGAGGTGCTGGCGATCTACGACCGCGGGGCCGCCCCGCTCGATCGCGTCGACCAGCGCGTCGGGGACGTCTCCGGTCGGCTCGACGAGCTGGCCGCCGGTGCCGACCAGGTCGCCGACGGCAACGAGCAACTGGCCTCGGCGATGCCCGATCTCGTCGCCGGGATCTCCCAGGCCGCCGACGGGGCCGGTCGGCTGCGTACGGGAGCTACCGAGCTGCGTGACGGCGCCGCGAAGCTCGTCACCGGCGCCGGCGACCTGAAGAAGGGGCTGCAGGACGGCGTCGCGCAGGCACCGGCCACCGACGAGGAGCTCCGCGACCAGATCGCCTCGACGATCGCCGACCCGGTCGCGATCGACTCCGTCTCCGAGGCGAAGGCTTCCTCCTACGGCGCCGGGCTGGCGCCGTTCTTCCTCGCCCTGGGCGCGTGGATCGGCGGTTACGTCCTCTTCCTGCTCGTCCGGCCGATCTCGACCCGCGCACTGGCCGCCAACCAGACCCCGTTGCGGATCGCCCTGGGCGGCTGGCTCACCCCGGCGCTCATCGGCGTCGCCCAGATGGTCGTGGTGCTCGTGGTCGTCGGTCTCGCCGTCGACATCACCCCGGTGAACTGGCTCGGCACGCTGGGCTTCCTGCTGCTCACCTCCGCGACCTTCATCGCGATCGTGCACATGCTCAACGCGCTCCTCGGGGCGCCGGGCCAGTTCCTCGGTCTGGTCCTGATGGTGGTCCAGCTCGTCACCGCCGGCGGCACGTTTCCCTGGCAGACGATCCCCGAGCCGTTGCACCCGCTCCACCACGTACTGCCGATGAGCTATGCCGTCGACGGCCTGCGGCAGCTGATGTACGGCGGTCTGTCCGGGCGGGTCGTCTCCGACGTCCTGGTCCTGGCCGCCTTCCTCGTCGGCGCCCTGCTCCTGACCGCCTACGGCGCCCGCCGGCAGCGGGTCTGGACGCCCAAACGGGTCAGGCCCGAGATCGTCCTCTGACCTCGGTATGCCGCACGGCCACCACACCTGATCCCGGTATGTGCGGTGATAAGGCCTCCTTATGACCATGGTCGCTGCGTACCGCATCGACCTGGCCGACTACGGCAACGATCGCACCACCGACAGGCCGATGAGGTCTAGCCTGTGAAGATGAAGCCACCGCGTGAGTACGCCGAGGAGTCCGAGCGACACCCGGAGCTGCCGCCGGGGTCGGAGGAGCGGGTCGCCGGTTACGGCGTGATGGGTCAGACCTTCGAGTCGGGACATGTGCTCGGACTGCGTCGGTGGACGGCGTCGTCCGTGGGGGAGCAGTTCACCTCCATCTGGCACCGCGAGCCGGACGGTTCCTGGCACTTCTACGAGTCGGCCCAGCCGCAGTTCGCATGCTCGCGGTGGTTCGGCCATGGCGTCCAGGAGTCTGTGGTCGTCCCGATCGACGTGACCTGGGACGGGCCCACACAGCTGCACGTCGTAGCCGAGGGACGCGTCGACTGGCACCTCACCCTGGCGGCGTCGCCGATGACACGAGTGATGAACGCGATGGACGGCGGGATGCCGTTGGCAGCCTGGCGCTCGACCGCCATGCTCAAGGCCATGGGTGCGATGGCATCGGCCACCCTTGGAGTCGGCAAGGTCTCCATGACCGGACTCACCGCGAACGGTCTTCCGTTCGACGCCAATCCACTCCGGATCTGGCGGGTCGTCGACGCGGTAGCCACGATCGACGGCACCGATGCAGGTCCGCCGGCGCCGCTGCCGCAGCAGGCGCGCCTCGGCGACTTCTGGATCCCTCAGAGCGGCATCTTCGCCATGGGCCGCGTGTTCGTCGGCGCTCCCGGCTGACCTCGCCGGGCCATGATCGTGGGACCGGGGCAGGTCCTCTAGGTTGGTGACGCGTCGCTCGACGTACTCGTCTTCGAAGGGAAAACTGCGAAGCCATGAACGTGAACGATCCAGGTGTCGGTCTGAGCGTGGACGGAGCGGTGGCGACCGTGCTGCTGGATCGTCCTGACGTACGCAACGCACAGCATCCGGCGATGTGGGCGGCGATCGCGTCGTTCCTCGAGTCGCTCCCGGACGAGGTCCGGGTCGTCGTGGTGCGTGGGGCCGGCGGCACCTTCTCGGCAGGGCTGGATCTGTCGCTGGTCGACCCGGGGCAGGGCGAGGTGGAGGGCAGTCTGGTTGCGACGTTGGCGCGCAGCGACCAGGAGGTCGTCGATCTGATCGGCGACTACCAGCGGCCGTTCGTGGCGCTGGCTGATCCGCGGTTCATCTCGATCGCGGTCGTCGACGGGTACGCGATCGGAGCGGGTTTCCAGATGGCGCTGGCGTGCGACCTGCGGATCATGGCCGAGGACGCCTGGGTCTGCATGAAGGAGCCGGCGCTCGGGTTGGTTCCCGATCTGGCCGGCACCAAGCCGCTGGTCGAGGCTGTGGGCTACTCACGAGCCCTGGAGATCTGTGCCACCGCGCGCAAGGTGGGCGCGCACGAGGCCGAGCGGATCGGGCTGGCGCAGAGCGTGGTGCCGGCGGTCGAGCTGGACTCGACCCTCACCGAGCTGGTCGCGGCGCTCGTCGCCCACGACGCGACCGCGGTGCGGCGTACGCACGAGCTCCTGGCTTCCGCGCGCGGCCGGAGTCTCGACGAGCAGCGCCTCGCCGAGCGCACCGCTCAGGTGGGACGGCTCCGCGCGATGCTCGGTCGCTGAGTCGGCTACGCCGGCTAGGAGACCGGCCGGCCGTTGTCCACGAACTCGATCCCGAGGGCCAGTTGCCGCAATCGGGTGCCGAACCAGGCGGCTGCCAGGCAGATGACGAGGTACATCGAGACCGCCTGGGTCGCGTAGTTGGGGTAATGGAGCACCCAGACCACGTGGTCCTCGGGTGAGGCCGGGTCGGCCCAGATGTAGGGCATCATCCAGGCGATGAAACCGCCGGTCAGCTGCGACGCCACGAAGAGCAGCAGGGCCTCGCCGGCGCGCCCCCACCACTGACGGGGCACCTCGCGGCGGAGTGCGGGGCCGACCTTGCGGACGAGTCCCGGGCGCCATCCGGTGCCGGGTGCGACCCGCGCCGAGAGTCGTGGCGCGACCGCGATCAGCAGGAACGACAGGACCAGGAACGCCGCGATGCCGAACGAGGTGATCCCGGGCACCAGGGCGACCCGGCTGCGCATGAGCCCCGGGGTCAGCAGCAGCGCGGCCAGCGGAGCCCCCACGACCAGGGCGGCGAGATAGCACCGGAGCAGGGCGCCGGCGAAGGTGAGGGAACCAGCGGCCGTCCGGGGTGGCGAGAGCTCGATCTGCATGGAAGCAGGCTAGCCTGTTATTTCACTTTGGTGAAACAAATTTGAGAGGTTCACATGTCGGAGGACGGCGACCGGCTCGGCGTTGAGCTGAGCCTCCGTGTGGTGATGTTCCACGAGGCCATCGCCCGCCGGCTGGGTGTAAGCAACAGCGAGCACAAGATGCTCGATCTCGTCGCCCGCCACCCCGACGGCATCACCCCGGGCGAGCTCTCGGCCGCCACCGGTCTGAGCAATGCGGCGGTCACCAAGATCATCGACAAGCTGGTCGATGCGGACTACGTACGTCGCGAGCGCAGCGCCCGCGACCGCCGGTCGTTCCGGATCCACACCACCCTGCACTTCCAGCAGACCTCGCGTCCGACGGCGGCCGGGCTCGCCCGGCGGATCGAGCAGATGAACGAAGACTTCGACCAGGACGAGCTCGCCGCCATCGGGCGCTGGGTCGCGGGTGTCATCGACGCGCTACGGGTCGAGACCGAGCGCTTGGAGTCCGGCGACTGAGTAGGCGTCAGCCGGCGTCGGGCACGAAGCTGCCGGCGGGGTCGGGCGGGTAGGGGACCAGCGTCCCGGTGGAGCGGCCGAGCTCGTCGAGCTTCCAGCCGAGGCGCTTGATTTGGCGCAGGACGATCGCGGACTCGACCACCGTGAGGGCGAGGTCGCGCTGGAGGTGCTCGTGGAGGAGCATCGCGCTCTCGACCGAGCGCGTCCAGGTGCCGATCAGCAGGTTCGTCGGTCCGGGCAGGCCGACGACCTGGCGTACGCCTGGGGTGGCCCGTAGCCGGTTGACGCACTCCGTGACCGCGCCGACCGGCACCTTGCACCAGGTCTGCACGACGATCGGCAGCGGGGTCAGCCCCTGGGCGACCTCGCAACGGAAGGTGAGGGCGTCGGAGGCGAGCAGCTGGCCGAGCTGGCGGCGAGTGGTCGACAACGGTCGGCCGGTCTGGCGGGCGATGTCGGCGGCGCTGCTGCGTCCGTTCCGGATGAGGGCCTGGGTGAGGGCGGCGTACGGCTCGGCCCAGGGGTTGACCGAGGTGGGCCTGGCGTCGCCGGCGCCGCCGTGGTCGGGGATCCGGGCGACCGCCCGGGCGTGCTCGTGGTCGAGACCGCCGACCCGCCAGCTGCTCGCGTCGAGGTGGAGCCGGGCGACGTGATGGGCGCGGACGCCCAGGACGCCCGGCAGCGCGGACAGGTCGTCGAGCAGCAGCTTGGGCATGTCCCCGGGACCGAGGCCGACGGCCGTCACGATCAGGCCGTAGTCGCGGGCGGCCTCCTCGATGGTGATGATCATCGGCCAGGCGGCCAGCTCCTGGGCGAGCGTGCCGGCCCGTCCGCTGACGCAGGAGATCTCGGCGACGGCGAGGCTGGCTCCGTCGTGGCCGCGGACGCGCGGATGGGCCATGACCCAGGCACTGCCGTCGGCACGCAACCTCTCCCAGCGTCGGCTCAGGGTCGTCGGCGAGGTGCCGAGCGCGGTGGCGAGGTCCGCCCAGGAGGCCCGTGGCCTGATCTGCAGCGCGTGGATGAGCGAAAAGTCGTCCTCATCCAGTGTCGCCATGGTCACATCCTGTCCGATCGCCCCCTCGGGCGGGCGAATCGGGCCAATTCGCCGGCCGCCGGCGCAGCCGCCGTGATACTCGTCCCCGCCCGTGTGCTCGGTCTCCGAGCCTGCCCCGAGAGGACCTCGATAGATGACCCGCTGGACGAAGCCCCTGCTTCTGGCCGTAATCGCCGTGCTCCTCGTCGGCGGCGCCGGCTTCTTCGCCTTCGCACCCGGGATCGTGGAGAACGGCCAGAACAAGATCCGTCCGGCCAGTCTGCCGGAGGTCACGCCCGAGACGCGGCGCCTGCACGACTCGCTGCAGGTCATCGACATGCACAGCGACACCCTGATGTGGGACCGCGACATGCTGGAGCACTCGGACCGGGGTCACATGGACCTGCACCGGATGGAGGACGGCAACGTCGCGCTGCAGGTGTTCTCGTCGGTGTCGAAGTCGCCGAAGGGGCAGAACTACGACAGCAACACCGGCGACAGCGACAACATCACCCTGCTGACCTTCGCCCAGCTCCAGCCGCCCCGCACCTGGACCTCGCTCCTCGACCGCTCGCTCTACCACGCCCAGAAGCTCGACAAGGCGGCGGCGGACTCCGACGGCAAGCTGCGGCTGATCCGCACCCGCGCCGACCTGGACGCCCTCGTCGCCGATCGCGAGGCGGGGAAGCAGGTCACCGGTGCGCTCTTCTCGGTCGAGGGCCTCCAGAACCTCGAGGGTGAATTCGACAACCTGGACACGCTCTACGACGCCGGCATGCGGATGGCCGGGTTCACCCACTTCTTCGACAACGAGGTGGCGGGCTCCATGCACGGGGTCGAGAAGGGCGGCCTCACCGACCTCGGGCGCCGCGTGCTCGCCGAGATGGAACGTCGCGGCATCATCGTCGACATCGCCCACGCCAGCCACACCGCGGTCGCCGAGATGCTCGCGATGGCGACCAAGCCGGTGGTGCTCAGCCATGGCGGCGTACAGGCGACCTGCGACGTCAACCGGAACCTGACCGACGCGGAGGTGCGCGGGGTCGCCGCGACCGGTGGTGTCGTCGGCGTCGGCTACTGGGACGCCGCGGTGTGCGACCTGACCGTCGAGGCCGTCGTCGACGCCATCGACCACGTCGTCGAGGTGGGCGGTATCGAGACCGCGGCCCTCGGCAGCGACTACGACGGCGCGACCACCGTCGGCTGGGACGCCGGCGACCTCGCCGCCATCACCCAGGAGCTCGTCGACCGCGGCTATGACGAGACCGAGGTGGCCGCGATCATGGGCGGCAACACGCTGCGCGTGCTCCGGGCCACCCTGCCCGAGTAGGTCCGAGAAGCGGCCGTGCTCGGGCCGGTCAGCGCTGCTGCGCGATCATCGTGGCCAGCGCCTTCGCGCCGGCGGCGATGTCGTGGCCCAGGGGGACGGCGGGTTTGGGAGCATGGCTCTGCTGTGCGCCGCCGACGGCCACGACGAGATCGGAGCGGTGGTCACGCAGCGCGGTGATCACCGCGGCGGTGGCGGTGATGTCGGCGGTGGTCGGGATGGCGAGCACCACCGCGGCCAGAGTGGAATCGGCGACGACGCCGAGCCAGTCGTCGATCGGAAGATCGGCCCCCAGGTAGTCGGTGTCCAAGCCGTGCCGCCGGGCGGCGACGGCGAAGGCGAGAAGACCGATCTCGTGGCGGGTTCCGGGGGCCATCCCGAGGGCGACCCGGGGTCCGTGGCCGTGGGAAGCGGCCGCCTCGTAGGCGACCGCGAGGCGGCGCATCACCGCGTTCGAGGCCAGGTGCTCGCCGGCGATGCTGACCCTGCCGTCCGCCCAGGCGTCGCCGAGCTCCTCCAGTGCGGGGAAGACGTGGTCGGTCATCACCGTCTCGAAGCCGCCGAGGGTGAACACCTCGTCCAGGGTCGCCGCCAGGTCGGTGGTGTCGAGCGCTGCCGCGGCGGTGGCCATCCTTCCCCCGAGGTCGTGGGAGGGCAGAGTCCTGCTTCCGCTGTCCACGGCCTCCGCGGTCGCGTCGTGCACAGGTCGCGCATGGGCGAGCCGGATCGCCTCGGCCGCGGCCAGTCCGGCCGACCAGCCCTGGTCGACCAGATGCTTCATCGAGCGCAGCACGGCGACGTCGCGCTCGCCGTAGAGCCGGTAGCCGCTCTCGGACCGGTGCGGCGCGATGACTCCGTAGCGGCGCTCCCAGGCACGAAGTGTCGCGGTGGTGATGCCGACCCGCTCCGCCGCGTGCTTGATGGTGAACATCTGGTCGGCTACCGGCCCAGTCGGTCCAGGGTCGCGCGCAGCTGGGCGGACGCCTTGTCGCCCAGGCGGGTGAAGGCGGGGGTCAGCAGTGGGGCCACCATCCTGGCCATGCCTTTCAGCTCGAACTCGGCCACGTAGCGTACAGATGTTCCGCCCGTGGCTGTCGGTACGAAGGTCATCGTGTCATGGGCGACGACGGTCTTGTTCTCGCCACGTAGTGCGACCCGGGTGCCGGGCTCGTAGGCCTCCACCACATAGGTGAGATCGGTCTCGCGTCCGAGGAATCGAGAGGTGTTCGCGTACGCCGTCCCGACCCCGCCGTCGCCGGAGATGCGTTCGGTGCGCACGGTCCCCGGATCCCACTCCTCGGTGGTGGTGAAGTCGGCCAGGAAGTCGAAGACCTCGCTGGTCGATGCGGAGGTCTCCACGGTTCGATCGATCTTCATCATCTCGCGCCCTTTCAAACCTTTGACATACCTTGAACAAAGATTGTACATTCGATCACCGGAACTAGCCAGTGGAAACGCTGTTGCCTGACGAGGAGTACTCATGAGCCGAACGGCCCAGACCCAGCGGCCGAGCGTTGCCGTGATCGGGGGCGGTGTCTCCGGTCTGACCGCGGCCCATCTCCTCGGCCGCACCCACGACGTCACCCTCTTCGAGGCGGAGAGTCGCCTCGGCGGCCACGCGCACACGCACGACGTCTCGTCCGCCTCGGGAGCCCGCCTCCGCGTGGACAGCGGCTTCATCGTGATGAACGAGCGCACCTATCCGAACCTGCTCCGCCTGTTCGCGGAGCTCGGTGTCGAGACCCGGCCGACCGAGATGAGCATGAGCATCGTCTGCGACGACTGCGGCCTGTCCTACGCCGGTGGCAAGGGGCTGAGCGGCATCCTGGCCGACCCGCGTCGGCTCCGTGACCCACGCTTCGTCCGGATGCTGGCGCAGGTGCCGCGGTTCCACCGTCGTGCCCGTCGCCTGCTCGAGTCCGGGAGCGACCTGACCTGGGGCCGGTTCCTCGCCGAGGGCGGTTTCAGCGACTACTTCGTCCAGCACTTCGCGGTGCCGCTGGTCTCGTGCGTCTGGTCGTGCGGCGACGAGGACGCGGCCGCCTACCCGGCGAGGCATCTGTTCGCCTTCCTCGACCATCACGGGATGCTCCAGGTCACCGGGTCGCCCACCTGGCGCACGGTCGTGGGTGGCTCTCGCACCTATGTGGACAGGATCGCCGAACGGCTGGACGACGTCCGTGCCGGTGAGCCGGTCACCGCTGTCGAGCGGCACGCCGATGGTGTGGAGATACGCACCCAGGCCGGGTCCCGGCACTTCGACCGTGTGGTCGTGGCGACTCACGCGGACCAGGCCCTGCGGCTGCTGGTCGACGCCACCCCGGAGGAGAAGACGGACCTGGCCGCCATCAGGTACTCACGCAACGAGACCTGGCTGCACCGCGACGCCACCCTGCTGCCGGAATCGCCACGCGCCCGGGCATCGTGGAACTACCGCCTCGCCTCGTGCGGCGGTGGCGCCGACAAGGTGGTCGTGAGCTACTGGATGAACCGGCTCCAGGGTCTCGAGGATCGCGACGAGCACGTGGTGACGCTCAACGCGACCGAGCACGTCGACCCGGCCACGGTCACCGCGCGGATGACCTACGAGCACCCGGTCTTCACCACCGAGGCCGTCGCGGCGGCCGCGCGGCTGCGTACGGCCGGCGGGCCTCGGCTGGCCTTCGCGGGCGCCCACCTCGGCTGGGGCTTCCACGAGGACGGCTGTCGCTCCGGCGTGGAGGCAGCCGAGTCGTTCGGGGCGACGTGGTGATTCCGTCACCGGTCTTTCCCGAGGCGCCGGCGCTGGTCGTCGGCCACGTCAGCCACGCCCGAGAGGTGCCGTTGCGGCACTCCTTCCGCCACCGCAGCTACCACTGGCTCATCGATGTCGACGATCCGCCGCGGCTCCCGTTCTGGCTGCGTCCGCTGGCAGGGTTCCGGGTCGAGGACCACCTCGACGCAGGCGCGTCGGGTCGTGGCGTACGTGGCGATCTCGGTGTGTTCCTCGAACACCGCGGCGTCGACCTCGCGCCGACCGATCGGGTGCTGATGCTGGCGAACGCCCGCGTCCTGGGTCATGTCTTCAACCCCCTCACGGTCTACTGGGTGCAGTCCGACGACGGCGTGCTGCGCGCGGTCGTCTTCGAGGTGCACAACACCTACGGCGAACGCCACGCCTACCTGCTCGACGTCGATCGACGCGGACGTGCCCGCACCGGCAAGGCCTTCTACGTCTCGCCGTTCAACGACCTGACCGGCACCTACGAGATCCAGCTGCAGATCGACCCGGGACAGGTCGCGGTGACCGTCGGTCTCGACCGCGACGGTGCTCGTGTGCTGACGGCGACCACTCGGGGGACGCCGGAGCCCGCGACACGTCGCGCACTGGTGCGGGTGAGTCTCTCCCATCTGCTGATGCCTCATCGGGTCAGCGCTCTCATCCGGTTCCACGGGATCTGGCTGTGGCTGCGCAGGTTGCCCGTCGTCCCTCGTCCGGCCCCTCCGAAGGAGACCACATCATGACTGCAGAGCCTGTGACGCTCGATCTTCCGGCGCACAAGGCGCCGACCGCCACCAAGAGTCTGCGAGCAGGCGTCGCCAAGCAGATCCTGCGCCTGGCGACCCGGCAGGTCCCGGTCGATGTCGTGCTCCCGGACGGCAGCCTGCTCAACCGTCGTGCCGGCTCGCCCACCGCGGGAAGGCCGGGCATCGTGCTGAGGCGTCCCGAGTCGCTCTATGGCCGGCTCGCGGCGAACCCGAAGATCGGCCTGGGCGAGGGCTACACGGCGGGGGACTGGCACACCGCGGACGGCACCGATCTGGCCGATGCGCTGACTCCGTACGCCGAACGCCTCTCCGGGCTGCTCCCGGGCTGGATGCTGCGGCTGCGTCGTCTGGTCGACCAGCCCATACCCGCCGACCAGCACGGCGCCGTGGAGGACTCCCAGGAGAACATCTCCGCCCACTACGACCTGGGCAACGACATGTTCGCCGCCTTCCTCGACCCCAGCCTCAGCTACAGCTCGGCACTGTTCGACCGCAGCCGTCCGCTCGCCGAGCAGGACCTGGAGGAGGCGCAGCTGCGCAAGGTCGGCGCCGCCCTCGACCTGGCGGGCGTCGGTGCCGGTGACGACGTGCTGGAGATCGGCACCGGGTGGGGCACCCTTGCGATCGAGGCGGCCCGTCGCGGGGCCCGGGTCACCACCGTCACGCTGTCGGTCGAGCAGGCGGCGCTGGCCAGGCAGCGGATCGAGGAGGCCGGCTTCAGCGACCGGGTCGAGGTGCTGGTGCAGGACTACCGGCACGTCGTCGGCACCTTCGACGCCGTGGTCAGCGTGGAGATGATCGAGGCGGTCGGCGAACGCTACTGGCCTGAGTACTTCGCCGCCCTGTCGCGTCTGGTGCGTCCCGGCGGAGCCGTGGCCCTCCAGGCGATCGTGATGCCGCACCAGCGCTACCTGGCGACCCGCCGCTCCTACGGCTGGATCCAGAAGCACATCTTCCCCGGCGGGCTGATCCCGTCCGAGACCGTCATCTCCGAACAGGCCGCCGGTGTCGGGCTGAGCGTGACCCGCACCGACAGGTTCGGAACCGACTACGCCGAGACCCTGCGCCGCTGGCGCTCCGCCTTCCTGGCCGCGTGGCCGACGATCCGGTCGGAAACCTTCGACGAGGAGTTCCGACGCACCTGGGAGTTCTACCTGGCGTACTGCGAGGCGGGCTTCCGCACCGCGTGCATCGACGTCGCCCAGATCCGTCTGGAAACCGACGAGGGGAAGCGCACATGACGACGTCACTGATGTGGTTCCGGCGGGACCTGCGGCTGGGAGACCATCCTGCTCTGCAGGCGGCGGCAGCCGCCGGGCGCGTGGTCCCGCTGTTCGTGCTCGACCCGCGCCTGGCCGGCACCGGGCCACGGTGGGGGCGGCTCCTCGCCTCGCTCGCCGCGCTGCATGAGGAGACGGGTGGCGCGCTGGTCATCCGTCATGGCGACCCGGCCGAGATTGTGCCTCGGGTCGCCGCGGAGGCCGGGGCGAGCCAGGTGCACGTCTCGACCGAGACGACCCCTTACGGCCGGCGCCGCGACGCGGCCGTTGAGCAGCGGCTCGCGGCCGACGGCATCGAGATGATCGGCACCGGCAGCTCCTACGCCGTGACCCCGGGCAGGATCCGGAACACGTCCGGAGCGCCCTACCGCGTCTTCACCCCCTTTCTGCGGGCCTGGCGTGAGCACGGCTGGCGAGCGCCCGCCGGGGATCCCGAGGTCGAGTGGACGACCGAGATCGGATCGGACCCGCTGCCGGACCACCCCGACGAGGAGGCCGGCGAGCGCGCTGCACTCCAGCGCTGGGAGGACTTCTGCGAGGAGGACCTGGCCGGCTATGCCGAGGCCCGGGACCGACCCGACCTCGATCGGACCAGCCGCATCTCGACGGCACTGAAGTTCGGCGAGATCCATCCACGTACGCTCCTGGCGGATCTGGGCGAGCCCGCGCACGGCGCCTCCGGAGAGGATGTCGAGCGCTACGTCGCGGAGCTCGCCTGGCGCGAGTTCTACGCCGACGTGCTCTGGCACGATCCCCGATCGGCCTGGCGCGACCTGCGTGACGACCTGCGCGGTATGCGCTATGACGAGGATCAAGCGCTGCTGGAGGCCTGGAAGTCGGGCACCACCGGCTACCCGTTCGTCGACGCCGGCATGCGCCAGCTGCTCGCGGAGGGCTGGATGCACAACCGGGTGCGGATGGTCGTCGCGAGCTTCCTGGCCAAGGACCTGCACATGTGGTGGCCGCTCGGGGCCCGGCACTTCATGGACCACCTCCGCGACGGAGACCTGGCCTCCAACAGCCACGGCTGGCAGTGGGTCGCCGGCACCGGGACCGACGCCGCACCGTACTTCAGGGTCTTCAACCCGGTCACCCAAGGACGTCGGTTCGATCCGGACGGCGACTACGTCCGACGCTGGGTCCCCGAGCTTCGGCACCTTCCCGGCGCGGCGGCCCACGAACCCTGGCGCCACTCCGATGGAATGGCCAACGGCTATCCGGAACGCGTCGTGGACCATGCCGAGGAGCGTCGCGAGGCGCTCGCCCGGCTGGCAGAGGTGAAGGATGAACGCACATGAGTCAGGCATCTCCGGCACCGGACCACGGCATCGACCGTGTGCTCGACCGTACGGTCCTGCTCGGCTACTCCCGTCTCGGCTACGCGGTCCGGCGCCGCGGCTGGGCCGAGGGTGACCCTCGCCCGAAAGCGCTGACGGGGCGGACCGCCATCGTCACCGGCGGTGCCGGCGGACTCGGCGAGGCGACCGTGCTGGGGCTGGCCCGTCTCGGTGCACGCGTGCACGTCCTCGTGCGCTCACCCGAGCGTGCGACGCCCGCGGTGGCGAGGATCGAGCGGCTGCTGCGCGCCGAGGGACTGGCCCCCGATCTCCGGGTGGAGCACTGTGACGTCTCCGACCCGGCGATGATCGACGCGTTCGCCGACGACTTCTGTGCGCGTACGGACGGCACCACCGCGCTCGACGTGCTGGTGCACAACGCGGGGGTGATGCCGCCCGAGCGGACGGAGTCGGTCGACGGCCACGAACTGTCCGTCGCCACCCACGTGCTCGGACCGATCCGGCTGACCGAGCGCCTGCTGCCGGCGCTGCGCCGTTCGGAGCGCGGCGCCAGGGTGATCTTCGTCGCCTCCGGCGGGATGTACACCCAGCCGCTTCCGGTGGACGACCCCGAGTTCGAGCACGGCACCTACCAAGGTGCCGTGGCGTACGCGCGGTCCAAGCGCATGCAGGTGGAGCTAGCGCCGATCCTGGACCGGCGATGGTCCCCGGACCGGATCTCCACCTCGGTCATGCATCCCGGCTGGGCGGACACGCCGGGCCTGGCCCGATCGCTCCCGATCTTCCGTACGGCGACCCGGCTGCTGCTGCGTACGCCCGAGGCGGGCGCGGACACGACGGTGTGGCTCGCCGCCACGGATCCCGCTCCGCCGTCGGGCGCCTTCTGGCACGATCGCCGGCAGCGTCCCACGAGCTATCGGACGTCGACGCGTCCTGGTCGCAGCGAGACCGAGGGGCTGTGGAGGTGGGTGGCAGCGGCCGCCGACCTGGAGAGGCCCTAGCCACTGATGTCACCCGACGAATCCTCATCTCTACCGAAAGGCCCGACCATGCGGTCCGCGCTGGCACGTCTCGCCCACATCACCACGAGCAAGGCCTCGGCGTGGGTGGTCCTGGTGATCACGGTCGTCCTGACCGGCGTCGTGATGGCCCTGGGTTCGTCGCTGGGGTCCACCAGCTCGGCCCCCGACCCGCTGCCGGCGGATGCCGAGTCGGCCCGGGTCGCGGAGCTCCAGCAGAGCTTTCCGGGAGGGGACGTGCTGCCCGCGGTCGCCGTGGTCGAGCGTACGGGTGGGCTGAACGCGGATGACCGGGCCTGGATCGCCGAGGTGTCGCAGCGCTGGGCCGAGATCACGGGGAACGAGGTCTCCCCGCCGATCCCCGCGACGGACGGCGACGCGCTGATCGTCGCCATCGACGTCGACGCCGACGTCACCGGCCTCGACCTCACCGAGCTCGTCGGCGAGCTGCGGGACACGGTCGACGAGGACCGGCCCGAGGGCCTCGTGGTCGAGCTCACCGGCGGTGCCGCCTTCGCCGCCGACATCTCCTCGGCGTTCGAGGGAGCAGATCTGCGGCTGCTGCTCGTCACGGCCGGTGTCGTCGCTCTCCTGCTGATCCTGACCTACCGCTCGCCGGTGCTGTGGCTCGTGCCCCTGATCGTGGTCGCGGTGGCCGACCGCACCGCGTCGGTGGTCACCCAGATCGTCGCGGACTGGACAGGCAGCGGGCTCGACGGGTCGACCTCGGGGATCACCAGTGTGCTCGTCTTCGGTGCCGGCACGAACTACGCGCTGCTGCTGGTCTCGCGCTACCGCGAGGAGCTCCGTCGGCACGCGCACCACCGCGAGGCTCTCGCCGCGGCGGTCCGCGGTTCGGGCGAGGCGATCGTGGCCAGCAACCTCACCGTCGTGCTCGCGCTGCTGGTGCTCGTGTTCAGCGTCGCGCCCAACACCCGGTCCCTGGGGGTCTCGGCTGCGATCGGTCTGCTGGTCGCCCTGCTCTTCGCGCTCTTCGCTCTGCCCGCCGCGCTGTCGTTGTTCGGTCGTGGCCTCTTCTGGCCGTTCGTACCCCGCAACGGCGAGGACGAGAAGACCCGCGACGGGGTCTGGTTCCGGATCGCCCGCACCGTGGTGAGCCGCCCGGCAGCGGTGCTGGCGGTGGCCGCGGTGATCCTCGGGGTCCTCGCCTCCGGGCTCCTGGGCGTCAAGGTCGGGCTCTCGCAGACCGACCAGTTCCGTGTCGAGGCCGAGTCCGTCGACGGTCTGGACACCCTCTCGAAGCACTTCCCCCCGGGCGCCTCCGACCCGGTGACGATCGTGGTCGGAGCCGACGAGGCCAACGCCGTGCTCGCGCAGGTCAACCAGATGGACGGCGTCGACAGCGCGCGCCCGTCGGGCGAGAGCGGCGACCTGGTGAAGATCACCGCGACGCTTGATGACGCACCGGCCACACCGGAGAGCATCGAGACGATCGAGACGATGCGCAGCGAGCTGGCCGGGACCGGTGCTCTGGTCGGCGGCAGCGTGGCCAAGGACCTGGACAGCCGGAACGGTGCCGAGCGTGATCTGAAGGTCGTCGTGCCGATGATCCTGCTGGTGGTGCTGCTGGTGCTCTTCGCGGTGCTGCGGTCGATCGTGACGCCTCTGGTGCTCGTCACCATCAGCGTGATCGCCACCTTCTCCGCCCTCGGCCTGGGTGCATGGATGAGCACGCATGTCTTCGGGTTCCCCGCGCTCGACGTCAGCACACCGATCTACGCCTTCCTGTTCCTGGTGGCGCTCGGCGTCGACTACACCGTGTTCCTCGTCCTGCGTGCGAAGGAGGAGACCGCCGAGCACGACACCGTCGATGCGATGGTCATGGCGGTCGGGCTGACCGGTGGTGTCATCACCAGCGCCGGCATCGTGCTGGCCTCGGTGTTCGCGGTGCTGGGCGTGCTGCCCCTGATCACGCTGACTCAGGTGGGTTTGATCGTGGGTCTGGGCATCCTGCTGGACACCTTCCTCGTCCGCACCGTGGTCGTGCCCGCGGTCTTCGCGCTGGTCGGCGACAGGATCTGGTGGCCGGCGGCGATCGCGCGCCGGCACACCAAGAGGGCCGAGCCGCCGGTCAACGACCCGCGGTGAGCACCCTCGCGGCCTCGCGCCCGGCGGTGGCGTTGAGCACGCCGGCGCGCGAGCCCGCGAGCTTGGCGGCGATGTGCTCGTCGACGGTGACGTCGCGGTAGAGGCGCGGGTGCTCGTCGTCGACGAATCCCGGCAGCGGACCGATCACCGCCTCGGCGTCGCCGTCGAAGAAGTACGCAGCCGACCGGCGTCGCCGGATGGTGCCACCGACGATCGGCGGCTTGACCCGGTGCAGGGTCGAGAGCCACTGCTCGTTGGTCAGCCTGGTCGTGAGGTCGCCGAGGTTGACCAGGAGCGCCCCGTCGGCCGGGCTGACGTCGTGCCACTCGCCACCGTGCAGGACCTGCAGACCCTTGACCCGGTCGGCCCACAGGATCGTGACGATCCCGAAGTCGGTGTGCTCGCCCATCCCGATCATGTCCTCGTCGACCTCGACGCGGGTGCCCTCGGGCAGGGCGTAGTTGTTCATCCGCAGGACCTCGATCGGATGGGCCGCCAGGTCCGCGATCGTGCCGCGCTCCAGGTCGAGCGCGTCCTCGAAGATCGTGACCATGGTGCGCGCGACCCGGGCGGCCTCGGCGCGCCAGGCGTCGACGCGTTCCTGGAAGCCGGAGACCGTGGGCCAGGTGTTCTCCGCATAGTGCGCCTCGACGAGGTCGGCCTCGGGATGGTCGGAGACCGACGAGCCGACGTTGAACGCCTCGAAGAAGTCCTTCATCCGGGTCTCGGACTGCACGCCGGCGCTGAGCGCGAGCGTCTCCGACTTCGGCGGGGTGTAGCCACGGTTCTCGGCGGCGGGCCGGCGCCACCGGCTCTTCTCGGCCGACGGCAGGGCGAAGAAGTCGTCCATCGCCGAGGCGAGCCCGTCGGCCACGGACGGCGCGACGCCGTGACCGAGGATCTGGATGAAGCCGACCTCACGGCAGGCGGTGTCGATCGCGGCGGCCACGGCCGCCTTCTCCTCGGGCGTCCCGCCCCGGACGTACGCAGCGATGTCGACGGCGGGGACGTGAAAGGTGCTCATAGTGCTCTCCTGGCAAGGCGCAGACGGTTGGTCGTGCCCGGAGGTGTCCGCTTTCCCGGCCTGGAGGCCTCGCTGTCCGTTGAACTCGGGCCCGACCACAGTAGAGCGCCGAGGTTTCGGTGCTATTTCGGGCCGAGGTGCTCGTCGAAGAAGGCGAAGATGCGTCGCCAGGCATCCTCCGCCTCGGGCTCGGAGTAGTTGTAGCCGACCACCCGTTCCAGGGTGGGGACCGGGCGGGGGAAGCCCCATTCGTTCATGAAGCTGTGGCCGACGTTTGGGTACTCCTCGAGGTCGCGGGGCACGCCGCCCGCGGCGAGCGCCGCCTCGACCTTGTGCACGGCGCCGGGCAGCAGGCGGTCCTTGGCGCCGAAGCTCGCCACCATCGGGCACGAGGTGCTCAGCGCGGACAGGTCCCGCGGCAGCACCCCGTAGTTGGGTGCGGCCGCGTCGAAGATCCCCCGGGGAGCCAGCAGGAGCGTGAAGCCGCCGCCCATGCAGAAGCCGACGATGCCGACCTTGCCGGTGCAGCGGGGGTCGGCGGCGAGGTGGTCGCGGGCGGCGATCAGGTCGTCGACCGCGGTGCCCTTGCCGGTCACCAGCGACTTCATCGTGCTGACGACGCAGCCGACCTTCGGGCCGCGATGGTAGAGCGACGGGGTCAGCGCCAGGTATCCGTTGGCGGCGATCCGATCGCCGATCCGCTGGACGTCCGACCTCACGCCCATGAGGTCCTGCACGACGACCACCCCGGGCCACGGACCGTCGCCCTCGGGCACCGACAGGTGGCCACGGGTCGGCCCCGCGGGAGCCGCATAGTCGATCATCGACATCTCATCACCTCGGGCGCTCATCCTTGCAGGTCGAGCGCCCGAGGTGCGGTCAGTCCACCTTGGAGGGGTGCTTGGCCAGCGGGGTGACCTGCACGTCCATGTAGGGGAACAGCGGCAGGCCGGAGAGGATCTGGTGCAGCTCGTCGTGCGAGTCGACGTCGAAGACCGAGAAGTTCGCGTACTCCCCGGCGATGCGCCACAGGTGCGGCCACTTCCCGGCGCGCTGGAGCTCTTGGGCGTAGGCCTTCTCGCGGGCGATCGTGTCGTCGCGGACGTCCGGATCCAGGTCGTGCGGGATCCGGACGTCCATGCGTACGTGGTAGAGCATCAGCCGCGAACCGGGTCGAGCACGAAGCCGTAGTCGACGCTCACCGAGCCGTCCTCGTTGGCGACGGGCGCGAGCACGAGCTCGGGCTTGACCGCAGAGGCGATGTCGTCGTCGTTGTGCTCGTCACCGGGGAAGTAGAGCTGGGCGGTGAGGAGCTCGTGGCCCGGGGCCGACACCTTCACGTGCAGGTGGGCCGGACGCCAGGCGTGCCAGCCGGCGGCGGCGATGAGCTTGCCGCAGGAGCCGTCGGTCGGGATCTGGTAGGGCGCCGGCTGGATCGTGTGGATCTCGAAGGCGCCGTCGGCACCGACGGTGAAGCTGCCGCGCAGGTTCCACTCCGGGATGCCGGGAGCGAACTGGGAGTAGAAGCCGTCGGCGTCGGCGTGCCAGAGCTCGACCTTGGCGCCGTCGAGCGGGGTCCCGTCGGTCGAGGTGATCGTGCCGGTCCAGGTCAGCGGGGTGCCGGACTCGCCCTCGCGCATCGGGATGGTGCCGTTGGCACCCTGCTCCGGGGCGGCGGGGACGTAGTAGGGGCCCTCGATGGTGCCCTTGTTGCCCTCGCGGTGCTCGGTGGCGACCTTCTCGATCTCGTGCTCGACCCAGACGTCGAGGAAGAGCGGCCACTCGCCGTCCTTGCCGACCTGGATCAGCCACGCCTTGAGCGCGTTGTACTCGTCGTAGCTGACCTTCTCCTCGCGGATCGTGTCGTAGACGGCGTTGAGCACGCGCTTGGCGAGCCGGTCGACGCGCTCGGGCGGGGTGTCCTTGACGGCGTCGAAGGGCGACTTGTCGGCGGCGAACCGCTCGGTGGCGGAGGCGCCCGAGGCGGCCGCGGTGGCTGCCTCGGCGGACTCGAGGGTCTGGTCGGTGGTCATGAGTGTGTCCTCTCGTGTTGCGGTGTGGGGTCTGGTGTTCAGTTGTCGGTGCGGTAGTGATCGAGCTTCTCGGCATCGATCTCGACCCCGAGGCCGGCACCAGGACGTACGGCGAGCTCGCCGTCGCGGATCTCGAGCGGCTCGGTGAGCAGGTCATCGGCCATGTCGAGGAAGTTGGAGAGCTCGCCGGCCCGGCGGGAGGTGAGCCGGTGGGCAGCGCCGAACGCGATCGAGCAGGCGCTGCCGAGCTGGCCGTCGATCTGGTTGCCCATCACGACCTCCAGGCCGAGGCCCTCGGCGAGATGGAGCACCTGCTGCGAGCCGGTGAAGCCGGTACGCGCGGTCTTGATGCTGATCGCGGTGGCGGAGCCACCGAGCACCTCGCGGGTGACGTCGGCCGCCGTCGGCACCGACTCGTCGGCGATGAACGGCACGTCGACCTGGCTGACCAGCCAGCGTCGACCGAGCACGTCGTCGGCCGGGTTGAGCTCCTCGGCGAAGAGCAGGTCGAGGTCGGCCATCTGCCTCATCGCGCGGGCGGACTCGGCCGCGGTCCAGCCGCGGTTGCCGTCGACGTACAGCTCGATCTCGGCGCCGAAACGCTCGCGCAGCGCACGGACGACGGCGGTGTCGAGCTCGATGGGGGAGCGGCCGACCTTCACCTTGAACGTCGAGATCCCGTACGTCTCCCGCATCCGCTCCGCCTCGGCGACCATCGCCTCGGGGGTGTCGAAGCCGAGCATGTGCGAGACCCGCATCCGGTCGGTGAAGGCACCGAGGAGGTCGACGACCCGCAGGTCGAGGGTCTTGCCCAGCGCGTCCCACATCGCCATGTCGACGGCGGCCTTCGCGGTGGGGTTGCCGACGGTGCGCTCCATCAGGGCACGGGCGGTCTCGCGCTCGAGCAGGGTGAGTCCGGCCAGCTGCGGCGCGAAGAGCTGGTCGATGACGGCGATGATCCCGGCCTGGGTCTCGCCGTAGGTGAACGGTCTCGGCGGCGCCTCGGCGATGCCCACCACACCGTCGTCGGTGTGGACCCGGACCAGCACGTGCTGAGCGGTGTGGACCTCGCCGGAGGCGAAGCGCAGCGGTTTGCGGTAGGGGATGGCGAACGGGATCGCCTCGACCTTGGTGATCTTCATGACCGGGGAGCTTCCAGACGGGGTGCGGTGAACAGGTCGGCTGCCTCGAGGATCTCGATGACGGCGTCGACGACGGGGTTGTCGTCGTCGGTGCGGTAGGCGAGGGAGAGCTCGACGCTGCCCGCGTCGAGCAGGTCGCGGAAGACGACCCCCTCCAGCGGGAGGGAACGGACCGAGGCGGGGACGATCGCGACGCCGAGGCCCGCGGCGACCAGCGCCAGCAGGACCGCGGTGCTCGGCGCCTCGTGCTCGCGGCGCGGCACGAAGCCGGCCTCGCGGCAGCTGCGCAGGACAGCCTCGTTGACCGCCGAGTCGCGGGCGCTGTAGGCGATGAACGGCTCGGTGCGCAGGTCGGCCATCGCCACGACCGGCTCGACCGCGAGCCGGTGGTCGACGGGGATGGCGAGGGCGAGCGGCTCGACCTCGAGGGTGCGCAGGGTCAGGCCTTCGCCGACCGCGGGCGGCCGGAGTACGCCGAGGTCGAGCGCCCCGCTCCGCAGCCGTTCGCACTGGGCCGGGGTGAGCAGGTCGGCGTGGATCTCCAGCGCCACCTCGGGCAGCTCGCGCTTGACCACCCGGGCGATGCCGGGCAGGTGCGAGAACGAGGCGGTGCCGGTCAGCCCCAGGCGGATAAGGCCGTGGCGGCCGGCCCCGATGCGGCGTACGCCTCGGACACTGTCGTCGATGGCGGACAGCACCCGGGCGGCCTCGGTGCGCAGGAACTCGCCGGCCGGGGTGAGGGAGACCTGGCGGGTCGTCCGGGTGAACAGGGTGACGTCGAGCTCGGACTCGAGCTGGCGGATCGCCTGGGAGAGCGCCGGCTGGGCGATGTGCAGCTGCGCCGCGGCCTGTCCGAAGTGACAGGTCTCGGCGACCGCGGCGAAGTACCGCAGGTGGCGTAGCTCCATGGAAGCGCTCCTCAGAAGGTGGTGACGACCGCCACACTAGGCGGGCGATAGATAAACAACAAGGACGAAACAGACGCCTATTGATTGATCAGAATGATCAATGGATGCCTAGGTCGGAACTGGGCATTCGCCTGGTGTGACGGCCGCCACTCCTTGCGAAGGTGTGGTGACCGTCACCCGTTGGAGGCATAACCATGACCGCACCGCTCACCGAGAGCCTGGGCCACATCGAGAACGTCCTGTCGGACGCCGTGGTCGAGGACCGCGAGGCCGGGATCTACCGCGCCAACCGCCGGATCTTCACCGACGAGGAGATCTTCGAGCTGGAGATGAAGCACATCTTCGAGGGCAACTGGATCTATCTCGCCCACGAGAGCCAGGTGCCCAACCCCGGCGACTACCTCACCACCTACATCGGTCGGCAGCCGGTCGTGATCACCCGCGACAAGGACGGCGAGCTGCACTGCATGATCAACGCCTGTGCCCACCGTGGCGCGATGCTGTGCCGGCGCAAGACCGACAACCGGATGACGCTGACCTGCCCGTTCCACGGCTGGACGTTCCGCAACGACGGCACCCTGCTCAAGGTCAAGGACCCCGACGACGCCGGCTACCCGGAGAGCTTCAACACCGAGGGCTCCCACAACCTGACCCACGTGGCCCGCTTCGACAGCTACCGCGGCTTCCTGTTCGGCTCGCTCAACGAGGACGTCCTGCCGCTGGATGAGCACCTCGGCGACACCGTCAAGGTGATCGACATGCTCGTCGACCAGTCGCCCGACGGCCTGGAGGTGCTGCGCGGCGCCTCGACCTACACCTACGACGGCAACTGGAAGGTCCAGGCGGAGAACGGCGCCGACGGCTACCACGTCACCGCCACCCACTGGAACTACGCCGCCACCACCTCGCGCCGCAACACCGGCGAGTCGAAGAACACCACCAAGACCGTCGACGCCGGCAGCTGGGGCAAGGCCGGGGGTGGCTACTGGTCCTACCCGAACGGGCACCTGTGCCTGTGGACCTGGGCCGCCAACCCCGCCGACCGGCCGCTGTGGGACCAGATGGACACGCTCAAGGAGAAGTTCGGCGACGCCAAGGGCGAGTTCATGGTCAAGGGCTCCCGCAACCTGCTGCTCTACCCGAACGTGTATCTGATGGACCAGTTCTCGACCCAGATCCGGCACTTCCGGCCGATCTCGGTCGACAAGACCGAGGTCACCATCTACTGCATCGCCCCGAAGGGCGAGAGCCCCGAGTCACGGGCCTGGCGGATCCGGCAGTACGAGGACTTCTTCAACGCCTCCGGCATGGCCACGCCCGACGACCTGGAGGAGTTCCGCTCCTGCTACGTGACGTACCAGGCCTCCGCCGCGCCGTGGAACGACATGAGCCGTGGTGCCGAGCACTGGCTCACCGGGCCCGACGAGGTCGCCGAGGCGCTGGAGATGCCGGGCGTGATCTCGGCCGGTGCGAAGAACGAGGACGAGGGCCTCTACCCGGTCATGCACGCGCAGTGGGCCGAGCAGATGCGTACGGCCATCGCGAACGAGAAGGGGAAGTGACCATGACGCTCACGCAGAACGCGCCCGCCGGGGCGAAGCTGATCACGCAGAACGCGATCGAGCAGTTCCTCTACCGCGAGGCGCGCTTCCTCGACGACCGCGAGTTCGAGAAGTGGCTCGAGTGCTACGCCGACGACGTCGTCTACTGGATGCCCTGCTGGGACGACGCCGACCTCCTCACCGAGGACCCGCAGACCGAGATGTCGCTCATCTACTACCCCAACAAGGGTGGCCTGGAGGACCGCGTCTTCCGGATCCGTACGGAGCGGTCCTCGGCCACCTCGCTGCCCGAGCCGCGTACGTCCCACAACATCAGCAACGTCGAGGTCATCGAGCGCCGCGGCGACCTGGTCGACGTGCGCTTCAACTGGCACACCATGTACTTCCGCTACAAGACCGTCGACCCCTACTACGGCACGTCGTTCTACACCATCGACTTCTCCGGAGAGCAGCCGCTGATCCGCCGCAAGACCGTGGTGCTGAAGAACGACTACATCCACCACGTCGTCGACATCTACCACGTCTGAGGCACGCGATGACTGCAACAGAGACCGAGCCGACCACCGGGGTCGCGACCCACCAGGTCGCGCTGTCCTTCGAGGACGGGGTGACCCGCTTCATCACCGTCCGCGAGGACCAGACCGTCGCCGACGCCTCCTACCGGCAGCGGATCAACATCCCGCTGGACTGCCGCGACGGTGCCTGCGGGACGTGCAAGGCGCTGTGCGAGTCGGGGGAGTACGACGGCGGCACCTACATCGAGGACGCGCTGTCGGAGGCGGAGGCCGCCGAGGGGTACGCCCTGCCGTGCTCGATGAAGCCGCGCTCGGACCTCGCGCTGCAGATCGCCACCACCTCAGAGGTCGCCAAGACCGGGGCCGCGAGCTACACCGGCACCGTCGTCGGTCTGGACCGGCTGAGCCCGACCACGGTGGAGCTGTCCCTCGACATCCCCAACCGCGGCGAGCTCGCCTTCCTGCCGGGCCAGTACGTCAACATCGCCGTCCCGGGGACCGATGTGACCCGGTCGTACTCCTTCGCGAACGCCCCGCACGAGGAACGGCTCGTCTTCCTGGTCAAGCTGACCGAGGGCGGGGCGATGTCGACCTGGTTGACCGAGCGGGCCGCCGTCGGTGACGAGGTCACCTTCACCGGGCCGAACGGCTCCTTCTTCCTGCGCGAGGCGCGCCGGCCGGTGCTGATGCTGGCCGGTGGCACCGGGCTGGCGCCGGTGCTCTCGATGCTGCGCCAGCTCGAGGTCGACGGCTGCGACCGCGGCGGCCGTCTGGTCTACGGCGTCAGCACCGACGACGACCTGGTCAAGCTCGACGAGGTCGGCGAGCTGGTCTCGCGGCTGCCCGGGTTCACCTGGGACCACTGCGTCTCCGACCCCGCCTCGACGGCCGCCAACAAGGGCTATGTGACGAGCCTGATCGGCGAGGAGGACCTGCACGACGGCGACGCCGCGATCTACCTGTGCGGCCCGCCGCCGATGGTCGAGGCGGTGCGTACGCACGTCGCCGGTGCCGGCATCGAGCCCACCGGGTTCTACTACGAGAAGTTTGCCCTCGCCGTCCCCGCCGCTGCCGAGGCGTCAGCCCCGTCGGCCGAGACGTCGCCCGCGTCGGCCGAGACGTCACCCGTACGTATCGATCTGGAGACGCACCCTGAGGCACGCGCCGTCGCGGGGCAGCAGATGCTCCCGGCAGTCGACCTCGGTCCCGCGGGATACGCCGCCCCCGCGCGGGACGACGGAGATGTCGTACGCCGCATCGCCGGTCAGCTGGTCGCGCAGGCTGCGCTCGACGGAGCCAGCGGCGCGGTGGTCGAGGACGACAGCCTGAGCGTGGCCGGTGGCGGCCGCCGGATCGGTGGCCAGGAGGTCTTCCCGCCCCAGGGTGACCTCTCGACCGACGTACCTGACGCCTCGGCCGACGCGGGCGACGTCTCGACGACGGCCGACGGCTACACGATCGGTGAGGAGCACCCGGACATCTCCGCGTCGGATGCGATCTTCGAGGCCCGGGCGGCGCTGGAGGTGGGGGCGCTCGATCTGACCATCGGGCGGCTCGACTCCCAGCAGCTGGCCGGCTACCGGCTGCTCGCCGAGTCGACCCTCCCGTACGTCGACGGCGACCGCTTCCTCGACGCCCACGGTTACACCGAGTCGAACGCGGCCTTCCACGACTACCTGTTCACCCTCACCGGAAACGGCCACCTGCTGGCGGCCTACCAGGCGCTCGGGGTCAAGGGCCGGATGGAGGACGTGCTGCGCAACGCCACCTGGTGCCACCCGCAGTGCACCCAGGACCACCTCGACATCGTCGAGGCCTTCGAGCGCGGCGACCGGATCGCCGCCCGCGACCTCATCAAGGCCCACAGCGAGCGGTCCAAGGAGACGATGCGGCGCGCGATGGCCGAGACGGCCGCCGCGACGAGGCCGAGGTTCATCACCCCGGGCCGGTTCGCCGGCCAGGTCGTGGTGGTCACCGGAGCGGCCCAGGGCATCGGCGCCCAGGTCGCCCGCCGGGTGGCCGCCGAGGGCGGCAAGATCGTCCTCGCCGACCGCTCCCCGCTGGTCGCCGAGGTCACCGACGAGCTCACCGGCCAGGGCGCGAGCGCCAGCGCGGTCGAGTGCGACCTCGAGCACTACGAGGGCGCTGCCGCCCTCGTGGAGCGTGCGCTGGCGACGTACGGCCGGATCGACGTGCTCGTCAACAACGTCGGCGGCGCGATCAACTTCAAGCCCTTCACCGAGTTCACCGCCGAACAGATCGACGCCGAGATCACCCGCTCTCTGATGACGACGCTCTACGCGTGCCGGGCCGTGCTGCCGGGCATGGTCGAGCGTGGCCGCGGCGTGATCGTGAACGTGTCCTCGGCCGCGACCCGTGGCATCCACCGGATCCCGTACTCGGCCGCGAAGGGCGGGATCAACGCGATCACCGCCTCCCTCGCGCTGGAGTACGCCGGTGCCGGCATCCGGGTCACCGCGACGGCCCCGGGAGGTACGGAGGCACCGCCACGCCGGATCTCCCGGGGCACGCCGACGCCCCGGACCGATGCCGAGAAGGCGTGGTTCCAGGCCCACATCGACCAGACCCTCGAGACCTCACTGATGCACCGCTACGGCACGCTCGACGAGCAGGCCGCCGCGATCTGCTTCCTCGCCTCCGAGGAAGCCTCCTACATCACCGGCACGGTCCTTCCCGTCGCCGGCGGTGACCTCGGCTGAGCCACCAGGTTCCTCTCTCGGGGCCGTTCCCCCTTCGCGAGTGCGCTCGCGTCACCCATGGAGATCACCATGTCCGAAAACACCGACGAAACCGCCCGGGCCACCACCGGGCGCCAGCTGTCCTGGGTCGTCGCGCTCTCCGCGCTGGCCCTGATGTTCGACGGCTACGACCTCGTGGTCTACGGCACGGTGCTGCCGACGCTCATGGCCGACCCCACCCAGATCGGCCAGCTCTCCGCGGGCCAGGCGGGCACGCTGGGCAGCTACGCCCTGGTCGGCGTGCTCGTCGGTGCGCTGAGCGCGGGCGCGGTCAGCGACCGGATCGGGCGCCGCAAGGTCGTGCTCGCCAGCATCACCTGGTTCTCGCTCGGGATGGCCGCGACCGCGTTCGCGCAGTCGATCGCGGTCTTCGGCATCTTGCGCTTCCTCACCGGCATCGGGCTGGGCGCGATCCTGGCGACCGTCGGTGCCCTGGTCGCCGAGTTCGCGCCGCCGGAGCGGAAGAACCGGCTCAACGCGATCGTCTACAGCGGCATCCCCGCCGGTGGCGTGAGCGCCTCGCTGATGGCCCTGATCATCGACCCGAGCGGCTCCAACTGGCGGATCCTGATGGCGATCGGCGCCGCCCCGCTGGTCCTGCTGCTCCCGTTCGCCGTCGCCAAGCTGCCCGAGTCGCAGCTGTGGCTCGACTCCCGTGGCCGGGTCGCCGCGACCAGCACCGCCCAGGACGCGGTCGGCTTCGGTGCGCTGGCCCGCCGACCGCTCGCCTTCCCGACCCTGGTGCTCGGCCTGATGAGCTTCTCCGGCCTGCTGCTGACCTACGGCCTCAACACCTGGCTGCCGAAGATCATGGAGGACAACGGCTACGGCAAGGCGTACGCCCTCACCTTCCTGCTGGTGCTCAACGGCGGCGCCATCCTCGGTGGCCTCCTGGCTTCGTACGTCGCCGACCGGACCGGCGCCAAGAAGGTGGTCTCGACGACCTTCGTGCTCGCCGGCCTGATGCTCCTGCTGCTGCCTCTCGGGCTGCCCCTCGCCGTTCTGTTCCCGGCGGTCGCGATCGCCGGGGTCGGCACGATCGGCACCCAGGTGCTCATCTACGGGCTCGTCGCCAACTACTACCCGACCCGGGCCCGCGGCGCGGGCGTCGCCTGGTGCGCCGGCTTCGGGCGCCTCGGCGGCATCGTCGGACCGATCATCGGCGGTGCCCTGGTCGCCGCCGGTGTCGGAGGAACGACCGCCTTCCAGATCTTCGCGGGTGTCGCGGTGCTCGGTGCGGTGGTCACCGTCGCGGTGCCGCGCTCCCCGGAGGAGCCGGTCGTGACCGTCGCCCTCGACGAGGGCCTGCCGGCATGAAAGGGGCCTAGGGTGTGACCGTGCTCATCGAACGAGCTGGATGTGTCGGTCGCGAGGACGAGCTCGTCGAGCTCACCTCGCGGCTGGCCCTGGCTCGCACCGAAGGCTCCGCCGCCGTCCTGGTCCTCGGGGACCCGGGGCTGGGGAAGACCGCGCTGCTCCGCGGTCTGGCGGACCGGGTCGCCACGCCGGCCCTGAAGGCTCGCGCGGGTGCCTGGGAGCAGGACTGTCCCGGTTCGGTGCTCCGCCAGCTGCTCGGCGGGGCTCCGCCGGCCGACCCGGTCGCCGCGGCCGACGCGCTGATCGCGCGAGCCCTGGCCGATGGTGCCGAGGAGTCCGGTCTGGTCCTGGTCGACGACGCCGACCTCGCCGACACGCTCTCGCTGCAGGCGATCGCCTCAGCGCTGCGCCGACACCGCGGCGCCCCCGTGCTGGTGGTGCTGGCGGCCACTCGCAGCACCCCGTTCCTCGGCGAGATCGCCGCCGAGACCGTACGCATCGAGGGGCTGGACGCGGCCGCGGTCGGCGAGCTCGCCGCCCTGCGCGGACGGGTCCTGCACCCGGCGATGGCCGAGGTCCTCGCCCGCCACACGGCCGGCAGTCCGCGCGACGCGGTCGCCCTGCTCGACGAGCTCCCGCCGAGCCGCTGGGCTCGGCCGGACACCCAGCTGCCCGCCCCTGTCCACGTACGCGACGAGGTCCAGCTCGCGCTCGCCGGCTGCGGTGCCGACGGGCGTGCGCTCGCCGAGGCCTTCGCGATCCTGGGGGAGTACGCATCCCTGGGGCAGGCCGCTGCCCTCGCCGGGCTCGAGGACCCGCTGTCCGCCGTCGACGCCCTGGTCGCGGCCGGCCTCGTCGAGACGACCCGCGACCACCGCCCCCGCTGGCGTACGCCGCTGGTCGGTGTCGCCGTGCTCGGCACGATGGGCGCGCGCCGCGCCGCCGACGCGCACCAGCGCGCGGCAGCGATCGTCGACGACGAGGTCCGGCGGGCCCGGCATCTGGTCGCCGCGACCCCGGTGCCCGACGCCGCGCTCGCCGACGAGGTCGCCCGGCTGGCGCAGCGGCGCGGCGACGAGGGCGCCTGGGCGCAGGCCGCTGCGCTCTACCGCGACGCCAGCCGCCTCACCGAGGACCCGGTGCGGCGCGACGACCGGCTGATCCGCTCGGTCGACGCCCTGGTCGCGGCGGGCGACGGCATGGGTGCGGCGGCGCTGGTGCCGGTCGTCGAGAGTCTGCGCGAGACGCCGCTGCGCGACGCGGTGCTCGCCTACCTGGCGATCCTGCGCGGCCGCGCCACCGAGGCCGAGGTGCGGCTCACGCGCGCCTGGGACATCGTCAACGCCGACCGGGAGCCGGAGACTGCCGCCCTGATCGCCACCCGCCACGTGCTGCACTCGTTGGCCCTGTGCCGCGGCGAGGAGCTGGTCACCTGGGCCGACCGGGCGATCTCGCTCGCCGGCCGCGACTCGGCGGCGGGCGTCGAGGCCGCGGCGATCCGCGGGCTGGGGCTGGCGATGTCGGGCCGGTTCGGCGAGGCCCACGAGGCGTACGCCCTGGCCGCCCGCCGCGTCGGTCACGGCGCCCAGACCCAGCGGGTCACGATGGGCCGCGGCTGGCTCGGTGTCCTCACCGACGAGCCCGACGAGAGCCGCAGCCGCCTGGAGGGGGTCACCGACCCGCGGATCCTGGGCGGCTCGACCCGGATCGCGATGTGGGCGCTGGCCTGGCTGGCGCGGGTGCAGTTCCTGACCGGGGAGGGCGACGCCGCCCTGCAGACGGTCGCCGCCGGGCGGGCGCTCGCGACGACGTCGGGCATCGCCCTGGTCACGCCGTTGCTGGAGTGGACCGCCACCGAGACCCACCTGCTGCGCGGGAGCTGGGAGGACGCCGCCCGCACCGCCCGAGCTGCGGAGATCGGCGCCCAGGGCTACGAGATCATGCGGGTCCCCGCCCTGCTGGCCCGCGCTCACATCGCCGAGGCGCGCAGCGACTTCCGTGCCGTGCTCCGTATCCTCGAGCCGCTCACCCAGGCCCCGGCCGGCAGCGCGCTGACCGAGCCGGCGATCTGGCCCTGGGCCGAGACGTACGCCGCCGCCCTCGTCGCGGAGGGCCGCCTGGACGAGGCCGACGAGTTCCTGCGGCCGCACGAGACCCGAGCCCGCGAGGAGGAGCACCGCTCCGCCCAGGCCAGGCTCGCCACCGCTCGCGGGCGCTGGCACGGTGCGCGTGGCGACCTCGCCGGGGTCCGCGACACCTTCGACCGCGCCCTCGAGCTGCTCGACGGGCTGCCGTTGCGCTACGAGCGCGCCCGGATCACCTTCGCCTACGGCCAGGCGCTGCGCCGTGCCGGCCGCCGTCGCGACGCCGAGGCGCTGCTCTCGTCCGCGCGCGACCTGTGGGACGGTCTGGGCGCGTCGATGTACGTCGACGCCACCGAGCGCGAGCTGCGCGCCGGGGGAGTGCGGGCGCCGCGCGGCCAGCGCGGGCCGGCGGACCTGACGCCGCAGGAGGAGACCGTCGCGGAGATGGTCGCCTCGGGCCTCTCCAACCGGGAGGTCGCCGCGCAGCTGTTCGTCTCGCCCAAGACCGTGCAGTACCACCTGACCCGCATCTACGCGAAGCTCGGCGTCCGCAGCCGGACCGAGCTCGCCGCGCTGGCGGCCGAGCCGACGGAGGAGCCATGAGCACCGACCTCGACGTCCGCGACACATCGACAGGCCTGAGGCGAGACCTGGGCCGTCACGAGCTGGTCAACGGCTTCATCGGATTCCTGTTCTCCTGCACCGGGCCGGTCGCGGTGATCCTGGCCGTCGGCCAGGGCGCCGGGCTCTCCGCCGGGGTCGTCGCCTCCTGGGTGAGTGCGGTCTTCTGTCTCAACGGCGTGCTGACGATCGTCGCCTCGCGCTGGAGCCGGCAGCCGCTGGTCTACTTCTGGACCATCCCCGGCACCGTGGTCGTCGGCCAGGCGATGGCCGCCGGCACCACCTGGCCGGAGGCGGTCGGCGGGTTCCTCATGGCCGCGGCGCTGCTGGTCGCGCTGGCCCTGACCCGGCAGGTCGACCGGGTGATGCACCTGCTCCCGATGCCGATCGTGATGGCGATGGTGGCCGGCGTCTTCCTCCGCTTCGGCACCGACCTGGTCCTCGCCGTCGACCGCGACCTGGCGATCGCCGGACCGATGGTGGTCGCCTTCGTCGCCGTCAGCGCGATCCCACGGCTGGCCCGCTGGCTCCCCGCGGTGCTGGTGGCGCTGGCGGTCGGTGCGGTCGCGGTGAGCCTCGCCGACCGGCCCGCCGTCGAGGTCTCCGGCCGCTGGGTGATCGACCCGGTCTGGACCGCACCGACCTTCACCGGGTCGGCCTTCGTCGAGCTCACCATCCCGCTGCTGATCACCGTCCTCGTCGTCCAGAACGGCCAGGGCATGGCCGTCCTGCGCGCCGCCGGCCACGACCCGCGGATGAACCAGGTGACCGGCTGGTGCGGGGTGACCTCGCTGGTCGCGGCCCCGTTCGGCGGGGTCTCCACCTGCCTGGCCGGGCCGACCAACGCCCTGGTCACCGCCTCGGGGGAGCGGCGCCGGCACTATGCCGCGGCGGTGTGGTGCGGCGTACTCGCGATCGGGTTCGGGCTCCTCGCTCCCGGGATGGTCCGGGTCATCACCACCATGCCCGAGGCGTACGTCGCCGCGCTCGGCGGCCTCGCCATGCTCAAGCCGCTCCAGGGTGCCTTTCAGACCGCCTTCAGCGGCCCTCACGTCACCGGCGCGCTGGTCACCTTCCTGGTGACCGTCGCCGACATCACCGTCCTCAACATCGGCTCAGCCTTCTGGGGGCTGGTGGTCGGTGTCGCGGTCAGCGTCCTGCTCGACCGCAACAGCAAGGAGAAGCCATGACCACGACCGACACCACCTACCCCGACGCGACCATGCGCTACGGCGCCACCGCCCGCCAGGTCGCCGACGTCTTCGAGCCGGCGGAGGCGACCGACTCGCTCGTCCTGCTCCTCCACGGCGGGATGTGGCGCGACTCCGACCGGATGCGCACCTGGTCGGCCGGCCGGGCGCTGGCCGAGGCGGGCCACCTGACCGCGACGGTGGAGTACCGGCACGGCTCCGGGCAGTGGCGGCAGGCCTTCGAGGACGTCGAGACCGCGATCGAGTCGATCCAGCTCAGCGGCCGGGAGTGGACCGTCCACAACGACGCGCCCCGCCGGATCACGCTGGTCGGGCATTCCTCCGGCGGCCAGCTCGCCCTGTGGGCGGCCTCGCGTCCGGGCACCCTGGTCACCGGGGTCGTCGCCCTGGCTCCCGCCGCGGCGCTCGCCGCGATGAGCGAAGAGGGCCTCGGTGACGGAGCGGTCGAGGAGTTCCTCGGCGGCACCCCCGCCCGGGCCCCCGAAGCGTACGCCGCCGCCGACCCGCTCGGCCTCCCTCCTCAGATCCCGGTGCGGGTCCTCCACGGCGCCTCCGACACCGTGATCCCGGTCGCGATCTCCGAGCGCTACGCGGCAGCACACCCCGGCGTACGTCTCGAGGTGGTCGACGGCGTCGACCACGCTGCCTGGGGCGACCCGGCCTCGGCGGCCTGGCCGCACCTGGTCACCGCGGTCAGAGAGGGATGAGGGTCGAGGCCAGTCCGAGCAGCGCGCAGACACCGAGGGTGCGCAAGGTGGACCACTTGCGCCAGAACATGAGCGCCATCGCGACCGCCGTGATCGCGAACGCGACCGGGTCCCAGGACGACAGCACAGGGAGGTCGAGGTGGACCGGGCCCCAGGCCAGAGCACGGGAGCGGTCGAACAGGGTGTGCAGCGCGAAGAACAGCGCGAGGTTGGCGATCACGCCGACCACCGCCGCGGTGATGCCGGTGAGCGCCGCGGTGAGGTGGTGGTTGTTCCGGAGCCGCTCGACGTAGGGCGCGCCGAGGAAGATGAACAGGAAGCACGGCACGAAGGTCACCCAGGTCACCAGCAGCGAGGCGATCACGGCAGCGACCCAGGGGTCGAGCGAGCCGGGGTTGCGGTAGGCGCCCACGAAGGCGACGAACTGCACGACCATGATCAGCGGGCCCGGGGTGGTCTCGGCGAGCGCGAGACCGCGGACCATCTCGCCTGCCTTCAACCAGCCGAAGACGTTGACGGCCTGGTGGGCGACGTAGGCCAGAACGGCGTACGCCCCTCCGAAGGTGACGACGGCGGCGCCCGAGAAGAACAGGCCCATGTCCACGAAGACGCTCTCGCGGCTGAACACGATCGCCGCCAGTGCCACCGGAGCGAACCACAGCACCAGTCCGAGGACGAGTATCTTCAGGCCGCGGACCTTCGAGGGGGCGTCGTGGTGCAGCGCGTCGTCGCTGATCAGCGGCGCCGGCCCGTCGTCCGCGCTGCCGTGTCCCTTGCTCTGCACGAAGGCGGGCACCCGGGTGCCGACCAGCCAGCCGAGCAGGCCGGCGACGACGATCACGACGGGGAACGGAATCTTGAAGACGGTCAGCGCCAGGAACGAGGCGACCGCCATCGCCACCAGGATCGGATGGTGCAGGGCTCGCTTGCCGACCCGCTGCACGGCCTGGACCACGATCGCGATGACCGCTGGGGCGAGGCCGGCGAACAGTCCGGTCACGACGGCGGTCGATCCGGCGCCGACGTACAGCGCCGAGAGGGCGAGCAGGGCGACGACGCCGGGGAGCACGAACAGGATCCCGGCGATCAGCCCGCCGAGGGTGCCGTTGAGCAGCCAGCCGATGTAGATGGCCAGCTGCTGGGCCTCGGGACCGGGCAGCAGCATGCAGTAGTTCAGCGCGTGCAGGAATCGCTGCTGGCCGATCCAGCGCTTCTCGTCGACCAGCTTGTGCTGCATGACCGCGATCTGGCCGGCGGGTCCGCCGAAGGTCTGCAAGGAGATCGAGAACCAGGCGTGGGTCGCCTCCCGCAGCGGGATCACGTCACGGTTGCGGGTCTTCTCGGAGGTCATGGTGGTCCGTTCCGGTGATTGGGGGGTCTGTTGCTCAGCGATGCGGGACGACGACGTCGTCGGCACGGTCGCCGGCGTCGGGGTAGAGGGCCAGGACCAGGAGTATGCCGACAACCAGCCCACCGAGCTGGGCGAGGACGAACGGCGCGACCGAGCCCGGCGCGATGCCGGCGAAGGTGTCGGAGAAGACCCGGCCGATCGTGACAGCAGGGTTGGCGAACGAGGTGGAGCTGGTGAACCAGTAGGCCGCGCCGATGTAGCCGCCGACTGCGGGCGCCGCGAGGGCGCCGCGGTCGCTGCGTACGAGGGCGAAGATCAGCGCGACCAGGCCCGCGGTGGCGACGATCTCGGCCACGAGGTGACCGCCGGTGGCGCGGTCCTTGGTCGAGATCGCCTGGTCGACGTCGAACATGACGTTGGCGAGCAACGAACCCCCGATCGCTCCGAGGATCTGGGCGACCGCGTAGGCGCCGACCTCGGCGAGCGAGAGCCCCTTGCCGGCGCGGCGGCCGAGGAACCAGTCGGCGAGCGAGACGACCGGGTTGAAGTGTGCGCCGGAGACCGGGCCGAACATGAGGATCAGCGCGGCCAGCCCGAAGACGGTCGCCATCGAGTTCTCCAGGAGCTGCAGGCCGGTGTCGTCGGGGGAGAGCTGCTGCGCGGCGATGCCGGAGCCGACGACGACGGCGACGAGCAGCGCACTGCCCAGGAACTCGGCCAGCAGGCGGCGCGGAAGAGAAGAGGTCACCCCGGCATTCTTGACTTCCGGAGATTACTCAGTCAATATTGAGTCAATGGAGGTTGAAAGACAGGCCGAGCTGGAACGCCGGGCCAAGATACATGCCGCGCTCGGCGATCCTGTGCGGCTTCGCATCGTCGACAGCCTCCAGACGAGTGATGCCTCCCCCACAGAGCTCGCCGGGATGTTGTCCGTCCCGTCGAACTTGTTTGCTCATCATGTGCAGACCTTGATGAGCGCAGGCGTCGTGTCCCGTCATCGTTCCGAGGGCGACGGGAGACGCACGTACCTGCACCTCGAGCAGGACACGCTCGAGAGCCTGGGCACCGCGTCCCCCGTGGCGGTGCCCAGGCGTGTCCTGTTCGTCTGCACGGGCAACTCGGCGCGGTCCCATCTGGCCGCCGCGCTGTGGCGCCAGGTCAGCACGATCCCGGCCGCATCGGCCGGCACTCATCCCGCCGATCGCATCAATCCGGGGACGGTCGACGCCGCTGCTCGCCATCACCTGGACCTTCCGATCATCGAGCCCGCTCGGATGGACGACGTGCTCGCTCCCGAGGACCTGGTGGTCACCGTCTGCGACCGGGCGCACGAGACGGCGAAGGTCCCCGGTGAGCTGCACTGGTCGATCCCCGACCCGGTGGACAAGGGCCCCGAAGCCTTCGACGCCGCCTACCTCGAGCTGGAGCGCCGGGTCAGGGCCCTCGCCTCCCGCTTCGACTCCTGATCCCTGCTCGTCCCCACACCCCACCCGCAGGAGAAGCTCCGTTGAACGCTGATCGATCGACCCCCGACCACAAGCCGGCCGTCCTCTTCCTCTGTATCGAGAACGCCGGCCGCTCCCAGATGGCGCTCGGGTTCTTCCAGCACTACGCCGGCGACCAGGCGATCGGCTGGTCCGGCGGCTCTGCGCCGGCAGCGGCGATCAACCCGGTCGCCGTCGAGGTCATGTCCGAGCTCGGGATCGACATCTCCGGCGAGTTCCCCAAGCCCTGGACCGACGAGGTCGTACGCAGCGCCGACGCCGTCATCACCATGGGCTGCGGTGACGCCTGCCCGTACTACCCGGGCAAGCGCTACGAGGACTGGAAGGTCACCGACCCCAAGGGCGGTGGCATCGACCACGTACGCGGCATCCGGGACGAGATCGAGCAGCGGGTGCTCGGCCTGCTCGACGAGCTCGGCGTGACCCCTGCCCGCTCCGTCACGAGAGAGTGATCGGCGCCCGGGTGATCGTGAACAGCTCCTCGCTCGGAGCCGCCGGGCCGCAGCAGCCGCCACCGCTCTTCGTGCTGTCCGGGTCGTCGAAGACCCCGGCGCCGCCGCAGACCCCGGTGTCGGGGAGCTCCAGCTCGATGCGGGCTGCCGCGTCGTGGTCGCCGGCGAGCTCGGCCACCACGCTGCGTACCTGCTCGTAGCCGGTCATCGCCAGGAACGTCGGCGCACGGCCGTAGGACTTCATCCCCACCAGGTAGAGGTCGGGCTCGGGCTGGGCGAGGTCCTTGGCCCCGGTCGCGCTGACCGAGCCGCAGGAGTGGAGGTTGGGGTCGATCTGGACCGCGATGTTGCGCGGCGCCTCCAGCGTCGGGTCGAGGTCGAGCCGCATCTCGCTCAGGAAGCCGAGGTCGGGGCGGTAGCCCGTCAGGACGACCACCTGGTCGGCCTCGATCACGCGGCCGTCCTCGGCGGTGACCGCGGCGCCGTCGACGCGCCCGGTGATCTGCTCCGTGCGGAATCCGGTGACCAGCTCGACGGTGCCGTCCTGGACCGCCTTCTTCGCACGTACGCCGAGGGCGCCCCGCTCCGGGAGCTCGTCGGCCTCGCCGCCGCCGAAGGTGTTGGTCGAGACCGCGCGGCGGATCGCCCAGGTGACCTTGGTTCCGGGGTGGTCCTTGGCGATGGCGGTGAGCTCGTTGACGGCGTTGAAGGCGGAGTCACCCGCGCCGATCACGACCGTGTGCCTGGCGGCGTAGGTCGTGGCGTCGGCCCGGTCGGGAACCGCGTAGGTGACCGTGCCGGCCGCGTGGGCGGCGCGTTCGCCGAGCGCGGGAAGCCCGTCGGCCCCGGCCGGGTTGGGCCGGCGCCAGGTGCCGGAGGCGTCGATGACCGCCTGCGCCTCGATGCGCCCCTCGGAGCCGTCGGCACTGGTCACGTGGAGGACGAACGGCTGCTCGGCGCGGTCCGCGTCGACCAGCCGGTCACGCCCCTTGCGGGAGACTCCGGTGACCGTCGCGCCGTAGCGGACGTGTGCTCCGAGAGCGTCGGCGAGCGGGACGAGGTAGCGCTCGCGCCACTGCGCCCCGGTGGGATAGCCCGTCTCCGGCGCCTCCCAGCCGGTCGGCTCGAGGAGCCGGGCGGCGGCCTTGTCGACGAGCTCGGGCCAGGCCGAGAAGAGACGTACGTGGCCCCACTCCGCGACGGCCGCGGCAGGCTCACGCCCCTGCTCGAGCACGAGCGGGGTGAGGCCGCGCTCGAGCAGATGGGCGGCGGCCGCGAGGCCCTGGGGTCCGGCGCCGATGACGGCAACAGGCAGGTCGGTCATGATGCTCCTCAGATTCAAGAACGTCGATATGTCGGCGACCCTAGGTGACATATCGACGTTCGTCAATCTAATTCGCTACACTTCCTGCCATGACCGTCCTCCCCGTGCTCCCCTCCGCTGCCCTCGCGTGCTGCTCGCCCGTGACCGCAGGGGTTCTCGCCGACGACCAGGCCGAGGTGTTGGCGCGGATGTTCAAGGCGCTCGGTGATGCCAACCGGGTCAAGCTGCTCTCGATCATCGCCGCCTCCGAGGGTCAGGAGGCGTGCGTCTGTGACCTGATCGAGCCGGTCGGGCTGTCTCAGCCGACGGTCTCCCATCACATGAAGCTGCTCGTCGAGGCCGGACTGGTCACCCGCGAGCAGCGCGGCCGGTGGGCCTACTTCTCGATCGTTCCCGGTGTCCTCGACTCGCTCGCGGGTGCCCTCGTCTCCGTCAGTCCGTAGCGAACCGGTTGAGGCGGTACGCCCTTCCTGACTGCGTCCGCGACATGACGGGACTCGTCAGGAGCAGGGTGAGTGGGAGTCGGCGACCCGGCTGTGAAGGCTTCAGGTGCCTTTTCAGGGAGGTCAGCCGAGGTGTGGGGGTCGCGCTGCCGCTTGGCTGATCCCGTGGACCGCGGCGCGGATCCGTTCGGCCGCCGTGTCTGGGTCGGGCTGACCGCTGTCCAGCCAGGCGATGACCGCATCGGTGGTCATGGTCGGGATCAGCTGTGCTGCCCAGTCCAGCCAGGGCCCTGCTGGGATCTGCTTGGCGAGGTTGGAGCGGGCCACTGTCACCGCGGCGGCAGAGAGGCTGTCGGTCAGATCCTGGAATTCGCGCTCGCGCGTGGCGAAGCGGAAGAGCAGTCGAAACGCGTCCGGATCCTCGGCGGCTGCCCTGAGCAGCGCCGGGATCGCGTCGTCCTCGAAGTCGTCGGTGCCCACCTGCTCGGAGAGGCGTGCGCAGGCCTGGTCCAGGATCGTCCGATAGAGCTCGGCCTTGGAGTCGAAGTGCCGGTAGAGCACGACACGCGTGATGCCGGCTTCGTCGGCGATCTCATCGAGGCCGGTGTCGGCGAAGCCGTGCCTGGCGAAGGCGCGCGTCGCGGCCGCCAGGATCTGCGCTCGTCGTTCTGCGCGCGGCAACCGGGTCTTGGCTGCGGGCTGGGGCATGTTGCTCTTCCTCTCTTGTATAACTCAAAGTTTACATCTACGGTTGTATACATGCGAGTAAACATAAGCCGAGAGGCCCGTGCGCGGGTTGACGTCAGCGGACTGACGAAGCACTACGGAGGGATCGCGGCGGTCGATGACCTGAGCTTCACTGTCGAGCCTGGATCGGTGACGGGCTTCCTCGGTCCCAACGGCGCCGGCAAGACCACTACCCTGCGGATGATCCTGGGTCTGGTTCGCCCGGATCGTGGGGGAGCGACCATCGGCGGGATCGAGTACGCCGATCTGGCGACGCCCCTCGAGGTCGTCGGTGCGGCTCTCGAGGCCACCGGGTTCCACCCTGGGCGTACCGGCCTCGACCATCTCCGGATCTACGCGGCGGCGGCATCCTTGCCCTCGTCGCGGGCCGCTCGGGTGCTGGGCCAGGTCGGACTCGCCGATGCCGCCGGCCGCAAGGTCGGCGGATACTCGCTCGGCATGCGGCAGCGCCTCGCGCTCGCCGCCGCGCTTCTCGGTGATCCCGACGTCCTCATCCTCGATGAGCCGGCCAATGGCCTCGACCCTGAAGGCATCGTCTGGTTGCGCCGGTTCCTCAAGGAGTACGCCGACGCCGGACGGAGCGTGCTCGTCTCCAGTCATGTTCTGACCGAGATGCAGCAGCTGGTCGACCGCGTCGTGATCCTCCATCGTGGCCGCCTGGTCCGCCAGGCGACGCTCAAGGAGCTCTCCGGCGACCACGGTGACCTCGAGACCGCCTTCTTCGAGCTCACCACCACCCCGGAGGCCCAGGCATGAGACCGCTCGTCACCTCGGAGATCCGCAAGCTGTTCTCCACCAGGCTCTGGCTCTGGTTGCTCCTGGCCGCGATGGCACTGACCGCCCTCTATGCGGCCCTGCTGATCGGGTTCAGTGACGACCCTGACACCATGACGGCGCCGCTGGACAGTGCTGTCGGCCAACAGACCCTCTTCGCAGTGGCTTCAGGCGGCGCGAACACGCTCGTCGCCGTCCTGGCGGCGATCGGGGTCACCGGAGAATTCCGCCACCGCACCGCGACCGCGACGTTCCTCGCGACGCCTCGCCGCTGGAGAGTGGTCGCCGCCAAGCTGGCCGTCTACGCCGTGGTCGGGGCCGGATACGCAGTCATGTGCCTGCTGGTCGTCGCCTTGATCGCCTGGCCTTGGCTCGGCGCCAAGGGCATCGACGTGGCCCCCCTCGGCAACGCGCTCCCCGGCACGTACGCAGGCGTCGTCGCCGACGTGACGATCTTCGCCGTGCTGGGCGTCGGTCTGGGGGCACTGGTGCGCAACCAGGTTGCCGCCGTGGTCGGCCTTCTCGTCTACCGGTTCGTGGCCGAGCCCATCGTCACCGCCGTGCCGGCGCTGTCCGACTGGACCGCCTATCTCCCCGGATCGGCGTCTGCAGCGCTCACCCAGGTCTCGCTCAGCACCCAGGACTACCTCGATCCTTGGCTGGGCGGCCTCGTGCTCGCGGGGTACGGGCTGCTTCTCGCCGTCGTCGGCTCCCGTGTCTCCGTGGGCAGAGACGTCACCTGACCGGGCCTACCGGGTCGCGGCGGCGATGACCTCCAGTAGTCGGCGGTGGAGCTCCATGAGCTCGTCGACGCTCATGTCGAGGCGCTCGACGATCGCGGGCGGGATCTTCTCGGCGTCGTCGCGGAGTGCGCGGCCGCGATCGGTCAGCACGACGGCGAGCGAGCGCTCGTCGTGCTTGTTGCGCTCGCGCCGGACGTAGTCCTGGGCCTCGAGGCGTTTGAGCAGGGGGGAGAGGGTGCCGGGGTCGAGCTGGACCTTCCGACCGAGCTCGGAGACCCGCAACGACTCCTCCTCCCAGAGGGCGAGCATGACCAGATACTGCGGATGGGTGAGGCCCATCGGCTCGAGCAGCGGTCGGTAGAGGGCGATGACGCTGCGGGCGGCGACGGCGAGGCCGAAGCAGACCTGCTGATCGAGGGCCAGCGGGTTCTCGATCCCCGAGAGTGAGTCCTTCTTCGTCGACATGTGAGTTAGCGTACCAATAATTGGTGCACAAACCATTTGTCTGGTAAGTATTGTATCGTGAACGAGCAGCAGCGACGACCGCGACACCTGATGGACCCGGACAACCCGATCCGGCCCGTCAACGACAAGTCGCTCACCCACGTGAAGCAGTGGGTCGCCTCCGTCCTCGTCGTCTTCACCGTCGCCCACCTGGTGGTGGGGCTGGTCATCGGGGCGGTGGCGATCGACCCGGTCTACCAGAGCTCCCGCATCGGGCTGTGCGTCATCGCGGCGGGCTTCGGGGTGCTCGGTCTGGCCGGAGGGTTCCTCATCCACCGGCGCAACCCGCTCACGCCGTGGCTCGTCCTCGGTCTCCTGCCCTCGGCGGTCGGGCTCTGGCTCGTGCTGCGCTGAGGACGGCGCCCCCAGGGGAGCGCCGTCCTCGTCAGCGGTGAGGGTGGCTGGTCAGAACAGGTCCGGCACGGTCCAGCCGTCGAGGTCGTACTCGGCCAGGAACTCGTCGGCGAAGCCCTTCATCGCGTCCGCCCCGCCGCGGTTCTGGGCGGCGAAGAGGAGCTCGGCCTTCACGTTCTCGTGGTTGCCGGAGTAGTTGCGCTCGTAGAGCTCGTGGCGGCCGCCGAACTCGGAGCCGATCGAGTCCCACAGCGCCTTCATGACCTTCACCCGGTCGACGGCGGTGATGCCGTTGGAGCCACGGACGTACTTGTCCAGGTACGGCCGCACCTCGGGGCTCTTGAAGTCGGCGGCGCCGGAGGGCAGGTAGATCAGCCCGGAGGCGACGTCCTGCTCGATGATCTCCTTGACCCGCGGGTAGCCGTGGATCATGAACATCCGGTACGTCAGGCCGTACTCCAGCTTCGGGATGACCGCGTCGCCGACCCACGGCTCGGGGTCACGGGCCATCGACTCGGTCAGCGACCAGAACAGGTTGCGCCAGCCGATGACCTCGCCCACCCGGGTCTGTACGCCGCGGAAGCCGCCGGAGCCGGTGGCGTCGAGCGCCTTCATCAGCAGGCCGGCGATGAAGTCGAGCTTGACGGCCAGGCGCGTGCAGCCCTGGAAGGTGAACCGCGGCAGGAACCCCGACTGGGGGAAGAACGCGTTGATCCGGTCGACGTCGCCGTACATGAAGACGTTCTCCCAGGGCACGAGCACCTTGTCGAAGATGAAGATGGTGTCGTTCTCGTCCATCCGGCTCGACAGCGGGTAGTCGAACGGCTCGCCGTTCCTGGCGGCCTGCTCGGTGTAGGAGGAACGGCAGATCAGCTTGATCCCGGGGGCGTCCATCGGAACGGTGCAGATCAGCGCGAACTGCTTCTTGCGGATCGGCAGGCCGTAGTGGGCGATGAAGTTGTAGTTGGTGATCGCCGATCCCGTCGCGACGACCTTCGCGCCGGAGACGATCAGGCCGGCGTCGGTCTCCTTCTCGACCTTCATGTAGACGTCGCCCACCTCGTCCGGCGGCAGCTGGCGGTCGACCGGCGGGTTGATGATGGCGTGGTTCCAGTAGAGGACCTTCTCCTGGGACTCGCGATACCAGCGCTCGGCGTTGTCCTGGAAGGGGGCGTACAGCTCCTTGTTGGCGTGCAGGGTGCCGAGGAAGCTGGCCTTGTAGTCGGGGGAGCGGCCCATCCAGCCGTACGTCATCTTCGCCCAGCGCGCGATCGCGTCGCGCTCCTTGAGCAGGTCGGCCGAGGAGGTCGGGGTCTTGAAGAACGGCATCGTGACGCCGCCGTTGCCGGTGTCGGTCGGCACGGTGAGCTCGTCGACGTGCGGGCCGGTGTGGAGAGCGTCGTAGAGGCGCGCGGTCATCCGCACCGGGTTGCGGAAGGCCGGGTGGGTGGTGACGTCCTCGACCCGCTCGCCGTGCAGGTAGATCTCGCGGCCGTCGCGCAGGCTCTCGATGTACTCGTCGCCGGTCATCGGCCGGGAGGCGAAGTTGGTCTGCTTGTTGGCCGGCGACTCGGCGGCCGGGTTGACGGTCGGCGGACCGTCGGTCTGGGACTCGGGGGCGAGGGTGTCGGTCATGGTGTCTCTCCTTGGTCTGGTTGTTCGGTTTGGCGTCAGTAGTGGGTGGACCGCGGGATCGCGGGGGCCTCGACGGCGGTGAACGACGTGGTCGCGTCGAACCAGCCGGTGTGCGGGTCGTCCTGGCAGCCGAGCCAGACGACCTCGGAGGACGGGTTGCCGATGTGGTGGAAGGCGCTGTCGTGGAAGAGCAGCGGCTTGCGGTCGGTGGTGATCACCTCGACGACCTCCCCGAGGAACAGCAGGTGGTCCCCGCCGTCGTCGGTACGCCACGGGCGGCACACCAGCGTCGCGGCCGTCCCGCCGAGCCGCGGTGCCGTCGAGCCCTCGCGCCAGGGAAGCGGGTCGCCGCACGGGCGTCCGGCGAAGTGCATCGCGACATCGCTCTGGTCGGCCGCGAGCACGTTGACCGCGAAGGCCGAGCCCTCGAGATAGGCGGCCGCCTTGGACGTACGCGTCAGGGCGACCTGCACCAGCGGCGGGTCGAGCGAGATCGGGGTGAAGGCCGTGACCGTGGCGCCGTGGTGGGCGCCGTCGGGGGTGCGGCAGGTGATCACGGTGACGCCGGTCGCGAAGCGGCCGAAGGTCGACCGCAGGGTGCGTGGGTCCATGGAGCTCCTCCTTCGTCGGGCCGCAGGATGTGTGGCGGCGGTCACGTCGGAGGACGACGGTAGGTCTGGATCGCAAGGGCGGCGATCCGCTGGGCGAAGGGGTTGTCCGGATTGCGCACCCGGTTTCCAGACGCTCTCGGCGGGAGGCCGATGCGCTGTTAATGTGAACGACGTCACTAGGGGGTGGCAGATGAGCGTGACCGGCACTCTCACCGTTTCGTCGGGGTCGTCGGGGTCGTCGGGGTCGTCCGGCGACATGGAGACCTTCTCCGACGAGGTCTCCCAGGCCTACTTCCCGCATGCCCTGACCATGCGCGGCCGCCCGGCTCGCCCGGCCGAGCTGCGCGCGGTCGACCTCGGTCCGGTCCGGTTGACCCGGATCGGCTGGGGCGCGGAGGTGTCGGTGGAGTCCGACCACCCGGGGGCCTGGGCGGTCAACGTCCCGCGCAGCGGCGTCCTCGAGGCCAACGTCGGTGGCGCCCACGTGCTCTCCCTCGACGGTCAGGCGACCGTGTGTCCTCCCGACCGTCCGACCAAGATGACGCGCTGGTCGGCCGACTGCTCGATCGTCGGGATGCGGGTCGACCGCGACTACCTGGTCGAGGAGGTCGCCGCCCTGGTCGGCCTGCACACCGACCGGCTGCCCGCCCAGCTCGACCTGCGCGCCGACGGCGCCCGTGCCTGGATCGGCCTGCTGGGCTCACTCGGCACCGAGGCGATGCGCAACCCGGCGCTGGTGGGCGACGAGCGCGTACGTCACCGGCTGGCCGGGACGCTCACCGCGGCCTTCGTCGCGGCCTGCTTCCCCGAGGAGCCCGCCGTCGGCTCCGTCCAGCCCCGCATCGTCTCCCGGGTCGTGGAGGCCATGGAGGCCGACCCGGCCAGGGAGTGGACCGTCTCCGACCTGGCCCGCGAGGCCGACGTCGGCATTCGCCGACTCCAGCAGGGCTTCCAACGCTACCTCGGCCGCACCCCGACCCAGCGGCTGCAGGAGATCCGCCTCGAACGCGTCCACGCCGATCTCATCGCCAGCCGCGGCGACACCGTCGCCGAGGTCGCCTACCGCTGGGGCTTCACCCACCTCGGCCGCTTCGCCGCCGCCTACCGGCAGGCCTACGGCGTCGCCCCGTCACAGACGCTGCGTTGCCGCTAGCGCCCCGCCCGCCGAGTCGGCTAGGTGTTGCTGAGGCCGGCCAGGATGGTGAGCGCGCGGGCGAGCAGGGGGCTCTCGTCTCCGGCGCGGGTGGCGGCGACGAGCTCGACGCCGGGGGTGCCGGCCAAGGGGACGTAGACGACGTTGGGTACGGCCAGGGCAGCGGTCGGCTCGGGGACGATCGCGACGCCGAGGCCGGCGGCCACGAAGGTGACCAGGGTGGAGGTCTCGGCGACCTCGTGGGCGATGTGGGTGCTGATCCCGGCCTCGTCGAAGAGGTTCTGGATCATCGCGTTCATCGCCGAGCGGCCGCTGCCGGCGTGGATGACGAGGCCCTCGCCGTCGAGATCGGTGACACGTACGCGACGACGGGCGGCGAACCGGTGATCCTTCGGCATCGCCACCAGCAGGTCCTCCTGGCGCAGGTGGGTGATCGCCAGGCCGGGAGAGTCGGGGAGCGGACGGAGCAGGCCGAGGTCGAGGGTGCCGTCGACGAGCGCCGCGGCCTGGTCCGGCGAGAGCATCTCGCCCCGGAAGCCGAACTCCACCTCGGGCAGCTCCGCGCGCAGGGTGCGCGCGAGGGCAGGGAGCAGTGAGTACGTCGCCGACCCGACGCACCCGATCAGCAGCCGCCCGCGCCGACCGGAGGCGATGCTCGCGGCCTCGCGCGCGGCGGCGTCGACGGCGCCGAGGATCTCCCGCGCCCGTTCCAGGTACGCAGCCCCGGCCGGCGTCAGGTCGACTCGTCTCGTCGTCCTGGTGAGCAGGGTCAGCCCCAGCTCGGCCTCGAGCTGGCGGATCTGCTGCGACAGCGGCGGCTGCGCCATGTGGAGCCGCTGCGCCGCCCGCCCGAAGTGGCGCTCCTCGGCGACGGCGACGAAGTAGCGAAGATGGCGCAGCTCCATGCACTCATACTCGCAGAGTCTCAGTCTGGCGTCAGTGATCTGTCTGCCGAGGCGTCGCCCCGGTCGGCCGAGGCGTCACGTACGTCGGCCGAGCCGGCACGGAACTGCCAACTCGGCCGACGCAACTGACGTCTCGGGCGACGCGGCTGACGTCTCGGGCGACGCGGCTGACGTCTCGGGCGACGCGGCTGACGCCTCGGGCGACGCGGCTGACGCCTCGGGCGACGCGGCTGACGTCTCGGCTCAGCCCGGCAGCGAGTCGCCCTGGACTGCTTGGATGTCCAGCTCGATCTTGAGCGTCGTACCGATGGCGGCGATGCCGGCGGCGACGGCCTGGTTGTAGTTCATCGCGAAGTCCTCGCGCCGCAGCTGGGCGGTCGCACGGAAGGCGGCGCGGGTGCCGCCCCAGGCGTCCGGTCCGGTGCCGAGGTAGGCGACGTCGAGGCCGACAGGGCGGGTCTGGCCGTGCATCGTGAGGTCACCGTGGACGGTCCAGCGGTCCGCGCCGGCGGGGGTGAGGCCGGTGGAACGGTAGACGATCTCGGGGAACGCGTCGACGTCGAGGAAGTCGCCGCTGCGGAGGTGGTCGTCGCGCATCCGGTTGCCGGTGTCGATCGAGGCGGCGCGGATGACCGCCTCGACGCGGGACTTCTCCAGATGATCGGGCGCGACCTCGACGACGCCGGAGAAGTCGGTGAACCGGCCGCGCACGCTCGAGATGCCCAGGTGCTGCGCGACCGCGCCGACGCTCGAGTGGGCGGGATCGATGGTCCACGGGCCGGGAGGCGGCAGCGAGGTGTCACCCTGACGGGTCAGCGTGACGGTCCCGAGGGAAGCGAGACCGGAGCCGGTCACCAGCACGGTCGCCGCGGTGGGGGACCAGCCGATGGCAGTGACGATCGCGACGTACGGCCCGGGGGCGAGGACGGTGTCGTCGGTGACGACACCGTCCTCGTCGGCCTCGGCGCGCAGCACCTGACCGCCGGCCGTGTCGGTGAGGGTGAGGACCGCGTGCGCCACGGGCCAGCCGTCGCTGGTGCGGATCTGTGCGGTCAGTGCCATCGCCGATCAGTCCTCGGGGTGGGCGAGGACGATCTCGTGGCTGTCGACACCGTGGCCGGTGAGGCTCACGGCACCGGCCACCGGCGGATAGCTGGTCGCCAGGACGGTGTAGTCGCCGCTGTCGAGATCGGCGAAGGCGTACGCCCCGTCCGGGCCGGTCGTCGCGGTCCCGGCCACGTTGCCGGCGGCGTCGACCAGCGTCACCCGGGCGTCGGCGAGCGGCCCGAAAGCGGCTCGGACGACGCCGGTCAGCCGGGCGCCGGTGACCATCTCCACCTCGATCCGGGTCACCCCGGTGGCACCGATCTCGATCGGCACCGCGTGCGGGCGGAAGCCCTCGGCGTTGACCGCGACCGTCGCCGGCCCCGGGACCAGCTCGTCGATGAAGAAGGTGCCGTCCGCGACGGTGGTGCCGGTGGCGAGCAGGTCGCCGCGTACGTCGGTCACGATCACCATCGCGTCCTTGATCGGCGCACCGTCCTCGCCGCCGCGCACGATGCCCTTGAGGCCGGTGGTGCCGCTGAGCAGGAGGTCGTACGCCACCGGCTCACCGCCCACGACCACCGTGGAGGCCTGCGGCTGGAAGCCGTCGGCCGAGGCGATGAGGACGTACGTCCCCGAGCCGGGCGCGTCCACCGAGTAGGAGCCGTCGGCGTGGGCGACCGAGCGGCCGAGCTGACGCCCGGAGAGCGAGATCAGCGTGACCGCGGCGTGCGGGACCGGGATGTTCCCGGACCCGCGGACGGCCCCGTGCAGCGGGATCCCGGTGGAGACCGGCGTGGAGGCGGGCGCCGCGTGCTGCTCCGGCACCCCGGCGACACCTTCGGCGACCGCGGCCGGCCCGTCGACCGAGGCAGCCTCCTCGGCGGCCTGGGCGAGCCCGCCCTTGGTCTTCAGCGGCACCTCCTTGATGAACACCACGAACAGCAGCGCGATCACGGCTGCGCCGGCGGCGACCAGGAAGATGTCGGCGATGCCGTGGCCGTAGGCACTCTCCAGCACCGTCCGCAGCGGCTCGGGCACCTTGTCCATGTCCGGGATCTCTCCCGAGGTGCCCTGGGCGAGCGTGGCATAGCGCGGGCCGAGGTCCGCGAGACCGTCCGAGACGTAGTCGGTGACCCGGTGGGCCATCAGCGCGCCGAGCGCGGAGACGCCCATCGCGCCGCCGAGGCTGCGGAAGAAGGTCACCATGGAGCTGGCCGCACCGAGGTCGGCGGGGGCGACCTGGTTCTGGGTGGAGAGGACCAGGTTCTGCATCGTCATGCCGACGCCGAGGCCGAGGACGGCCATGAAGACGGCGACGTGCCAGTACTCGGTGTCGTAGCGGATCGTGCCGAGCAGACCCAGCCCGCCGACGATGAGGAGGGCGCCGACGACCAGCCAGGCCTTCCACCTCCCGGTGCGGGTGATGACCTGACCGGAGATGGTCGAGGAGAGGAACAGTCCGGCGATCATCGGGATCGTCATCACGCCGGCCATCGTCGGCGACTCGCCGCGAGCCAGCTGGAAGTACTGGCTGAAGAAGATCGTGCCGGCGAACATCGCCACGCCGACGAAGAGCGAGGCGAGCGAGGAGAGCGTGATCGTGCGGTTGGCGAAGAGGCGCAGCGGGATGATCGGCTCCTTGGCCCGGGACTCGACGAGCACGAAGATCAGCAGGAGCAGCACGGAGCCGCCGACCATGGCCGCGGTCTCCCAGGAGGCCCAGTCGTACTTGTCGCCGGCGAAGGTGACCCAGATGAGCAGCAGGGAGACGCCGGCGGCCATGAAGAACGCGCCGGCCCAGTCGACCTTGACGCCCTCGCGCCTGATGACGGGCAGGTGCAGGGTCTTCTGCAGGACGATGAACGCGATGACCGCGAACGGGATGCCGACGTAGAAGCACCAGCGCCAGCCGAGCGAGTCGGCGTCGGTGATGACGCCGCCGATCAGCGGGCCGCCGACGGTGGCGACCGCGAAGACGGCGCCGAGGTAGCCCGAGTAGCGGCCACGCTCGCGCGGCGAGATCATCGCCGCCATGATGATCTGGGCGAGTGCGGTCAGGCCGCCCATGCCGATGCCCTGGACCGCGCGGGCGGCGATCAGCTCGCCCGGGTTCTGGGCCAGGCCGGCGACGGCCGAGGCCGCCACGAACAGGACCAGCGCGATCTGCATGAGCAGCTTCTTGCTGAACAGGTCGGCCATCTTGCCCCACAGCGGGGTGGTGGCCGTCATGGTCAGCAGGGAGGCCGTGACCACCCAGGTGTAGGCCGACTGCCCGCCGCCGATGTCGGCGATGATCTCCGGCAGGGCGTTGGAGACGATCGTGGAGGAGATCATCGCCACGAACATGCCGAGCAGCAGGCCCGAGAGCGCCTCCATGATCTCGCGGTGAGACATGTGGAAGCTGTCGCCGGCGCCTCCCGGCGGACCGGCTTGAGTCCGCTCGGCTGTCGTCGTTGCCATGGACTTCCCTTCTGTGTGAGCTCAGCGGGGTTGAGCGAAGTGCTGGTTGCGTACGTGGGTGAGGGGGTGCGCCGGGCAGGCGAGGCTGTCGTGCAGCTTGGCCATCAGCCGGATCAGCTCGTGCACCTCGTCGTCGTCCCAGTCGCTGAGCCGCTCGGCGAGCAGCTCGGTGATGTGGTCGGCGAAGCCGGCGAGCAGGTCGCTCCCGGAGTCGGTCAGACGCAGCAGGCGCGAGCGCCCGTCGGCCGGGTTGGGGGAGCGCTCCAGCCAGCCCTGGTCGGCGAGGTACGACACGTGGCGGCTGGTCACCGAGATGTCGATGGCGAGCAGATCGGTGAGCTCGCTGATCGTCATCTCGCCGTGTCGGCTCAGCAGACCCAGCACGCCCGCGGACCCGGCCGGTAGGTCGGGCGGGAGGCTGCGGGCGAGGCCCTTCTTGACGGCCCCGACCTCGCTGAGTCGATGCATCAGGTCGCGGTAGATCGCCTGCTCCATCATCGCCCCTCTGAATGGTTGACTTTTACAACCTTATGGAGGATAGGGGAGCGATGCAAATTGGCGCGCCGGGCGACGGCGTGGTCCGAAGGCGGGCCTCAGGCGACGGTGCCGCGGGCGGCCCAGGCCGTGGCGGTCACCGTGATCGGGCCGTTCCCGAGCCGGCGCCGGGCGACCTCCTCGAGGGCCGTACGGCCGGCGTCGTCGAGGGACGCCACGTAGTCACCCGCCGGGCCGACGCCGAGGGTGTAGGGGTCCCACCAGTCCTCGAAGGTCGGGTGGGTGACGCGGATGACCAGGCCACTTGCCTCGACCTTGCGAAGGCCAAGCTTCTTGAACAGCTTCTCGAGGTCACCCAGCCGGGAGCCGGCGAGAAGGGCCTCGTCCTCGGCCTCTGGGTCGATCTCGTGCACGCACGCCCAGAACGGCGCGACGGCACCGGTGTCGCCGTCCCACACGCACGCGGCGACGGTGCCCCCGGGACGGGTGACCCGGATCATCTCCTTGATCCCCGCCTCCGGGTCGGTCATGAAGTGCACGACCAGCTGTGCCAGCGAGACGTCGAACCAGTTGTCGGCGAAGGGGAGCGCCTCGGCCACGCCGGTGTGCACGTCCACCCTGGCCAGCTGCCGTGCGACCGCCTCGATGAAAGGAGGCGAGGGGTCGACGGCGGCGACCAGGTGGGCCTCGGTGAGGGTCACGAGGACACGGGTGAGCGTGCCCGGCCCGCAGCCGACGTCGAGCACGCGCTGGCCCATGCTGACTCGGGCGAAGTCGGCGAAGTGCGGCGCAAGCGGTTCGGCGTAGCGCCCCATGAAGCGGGCATACCTCTCAGCGGCGACGTCGAAGCCCATGCTTCAGGCTAGGACCGCCGCTCGCCACGCCGACAGACCCAAGTTCGGTATCTCCTCTTGGTCAGTGCGTCGAGGGCGTCGTCGCGATCTCCGAGCGATTGTCGGACCACAGCGTGTGGAAGGTGCCGTCCTTGTCGATGCGCTTGTAGGTGTGCGCGCCGAAGAAGTCCCGCTGGCCCTGGATGAGCGCGGCCGGGAGCCGGTCGGCGGCGAGCGAGTCGAAGTAGGCCAGGGCCGAGGAGAACCCGGGAGCGGGTACGCCCGAGGCGGCCGCGATCCCGACGACGCGGCGCCACGCTTCCTCGCCGGACGCGACCGCGTCGGCGAAGTAGGGGTCGACCAGCAGCGTCTCCAGGTCGGGCGCGGTGGCGTAGGCGTCCACGATCCGGTTGAGGAACCGCGCCCGGATGATGCAGCCGGCCCGCCAGATCTTGGCGAGCGCGCCGAGATCGATGTCCCAGCCGTACTCCTTCGCACCGGCCACGATCAGGTCGAACCCCTGCGCGTAGGCGACCACCTTCGAGGCGTACAGAGCAGCGCGTACGTCGTCGACGAACGTGTCGGGCACCTCGGCGGGCTTGGGGCGGTTGGTCACCGAGGCCCGCATCGCGCCGCGCTGCGCCGGCTTGGAGGAGACCGCCCGGGCGAAGACCGCCTCGCCGATGCCCGAGACCGGGATGCCGAGGCCGAGGGCGTTCTGCACCGTCCAGACGCCGGTGCCCTTCGAGCCGGCCTCGTCGAGGATGACGTCCACGAGCGGGGTGCCGGTCTCGGCGTCCTTCTGCGCCAGCACCTCGGCGGTGATCTCGATCAGGTAGGACTCCAGGTCGCCCGAGTTCCACTCCCGGAAGACGTCGACCAGCTGCTCCACCGAGAGCCCGCCCACCCGCCGCAGGAGGTCGTAGGCCTCCGCGATCAGCTGCATGTCGGCGTACTCGATGCCGTTGTGGACCATCTTCACGAAGTGGCCGGCGCCGTCGGTGCCGACATGGGTCACGCACGGCTCGCCCTCCGCGACCGCGGCGATCGACTTCAGGATCGGGCCGAGCGTCTCCCAGGCCTCGGCCGAGCCGCCGGGCATGATCGAGGGGCCGTTGAGGGCACCCTCCTCGCCGCCGGAGATGCCGGTGCCGACGAAGTTCAGGCCGCGCTCGCGCAGCTCGCGCTCGCGGCGGATGGTGTCGTTGAAGTTGGCGTTGCCGCCGTCGACGATGATGTCGCCCGGCTCGAACCGCTCGGCCAGCTGCTCGATCACCGCATCCGTCCCGGCACCCGCCTGGACCATGATGATCGCCGTGCGCGGCTTGGCCAGCGTCGCCACGAAGTCGTCGATCGTCTCGGAGGCGATGAACCCGGCCTCGGGATGATCGGTGACGAGCTCCTCGGTGCGGGCGTAGGTGCGGTTGTAGACCGCCACCGTGTTGCCCTCGCGGGAGGCGAGGTTGCGGGCCAGGTTGGACCCCATCACGGCCAGGCCCACCACGCCGATGTTCGCGCGGCCACTGTCGTTGTTCGGCATCGTGCTCCTCGGTTGAGTCGGTGATGCCATTCAACTCCGCTCGTCAAGCAGCGACGCCGGGCGGCTCGGCGCGGAAGCGCGCCGGCCTGCCGTCGACGCCGAGCACCCGCCAGGACCACCGTGTCAGCGGCGTACGCAGCCCCAGGTTGTCGAAGAGCATCCGGACGTCGGCGAAGAGGTGGCGGCGGAACGCGGCGGCCTCGGGACCGGTGCCCCAGACCTCGCGTACGACCTCGTCCGGGAGGCCCATGAGCTCCCGGTCGGCGCGGGACGGGATGATGATCGCGTCGGAGCCCAGGCGCATCGCGAGCGGCGTGAGGATACCGAGGGCGAGGCGCGAGACCGGGTTGAGCGAGGGAGCGTGCTCCTCGAGCCAGGCGTGCGCGAAGCCGATGTGCCGCGCCTCCTCGGCGATGTGGATGGCCATGATCCGGTCCAGGAGCGGGTGGGTGCCGCCGCCGCGCATGGCCTCCTTCTGCACGTGGTCGATCGGCTCCTCGCCGGCCAGGATGATCGCGAAGAAGAGGGCCGGGTAGAGCGCGCCGAGATGACCCACGAGCGGGATGGACCGCATCAGCCAGCCGGGTGCGCCCACGACGTCGGGGCAGACCCGGTTGGTGAACTCCTGGAACATCTGGATGTGGTGGGTCTCCTCGGTGAGCTCGTGCATGAAGTAGCGGAACTCGGGGTCGCCGTTCTCGACGCCCATCAGGAACTGGGTGCCGCCGAGGAGCAGCAGCTGCTCGAACTGGGAGCCGGTCTTGACCATCGCGGTGAGCCGGTGCCGGCCGACCTCGATCTGCCGCGCCTTGGGCAGCGACTGGTACCACGGGTGCGCGCCGAGCAGGTCGAGCGTGGGCAGGATCCAGCGCTCGTCGTCCTCCTCGACGGCCATCTCCGGCGCGTCCCAGTCGACGTCCTTGAACGCGTTGAAGTACTTCTCGACCGACGCCTCCGACAACGTACGCAGCGTCTCGTCGTACTCCCGGCGGGCCACCGGCCTGGCCGGCGTGATCATCCGGACCGGAGTGCCGGCGACCGCACCCACGTAGCCACCGATCGAGCGAAGTGTCTGCACAACCATCCGAGCCTCCTTGCGACGTTGGTCTGTCAACCAATGTACATGGGATTTGCGTCCCGGGAACCCCGGATGGAGCGTGTTTCTCGATCAGCAGATCTCGGCGGCGAGCGCCTTCCGGACGCCGGCGACCAGATCCTCCGGTGTCCGGGCGGGGCGGTCGAAGGTGGTGCGCGCGCTGTGCGCGCCCCGCTCGTCGACCCACTGGAACTCGAACCCGTCGGCACAGAGCCCGGTGATCTGGGCAGCGAGGATGGTGTCGACCGGGATGTAGGAGCGGGTCGCCACCGCCTCACGGAGCTCGTTGCCGTGGTGGTTGTTGAGGTGGTCCTGGTTGCGGTGGAGCACGCCGTCGTTGAGGTCGAGGTCGCGGTCGGTGAAGGCGTCGAGGGGGACCGGGACCGCCTCACCGCTGGGCCGGACCAGCATGACGTTGGAGACGTCCATGACGACCTCCTCCCACTCCGTCTCGCAGCACGTGCAGGCATCCGTACGCAGCCACCGCAGCGTGCCGGTCAGCCGGACCGCCTCGCGGTTGCCGAGCGCGCCCTGGAGGACCAGCACGACGTGGCTGCCGCGACGGCCGGCGTACGCCATCCGCCGCTCGGGCGGGCACAGGAACGTCGGCCGCCCGCCGTCGTCGGCGAACCCCTGCATCTCGAGCTCCTCCATCGAGTAGGGGATGCCGTCGATCACCACGCTGCCCCCGCGAGGGCAGGACAGGATGCTGCGGGCAATGCGGGGAGTCGACTCCATGACACCTCCATGTTTAGGTAAGGCTTACCTAAACATGGATCGACTGGAGGGACAAGTGGTCCTCAGAATCCGATCGGCAGACCGGCGTAGTTCTCCGCGAGCCCGGCGGCTGCGTGCTCGCTGGAGGTCACCCAGCGCAGCTGGGACAGCTGGAGCTGGGTGTCGAAGGGGTCCGCGGCGGTGTGCAGCATCGTCGTCATCCACCAGGAGAAGTGGGTGCAGCGCCAGACGCGGCGCAGCGCGGTCTCGGAGTAGTCGTCGGCCAGGCGCGGGTCGCCCTTGAGCAGCGCGGTGAGCGCGGGGGCCAGCAGCGCGACGTCGGCGACGGCGAGGTTGAGACCCTTGGCGCCGGTCGGCGGGACGATGTGGGCGGCGTCGCCGGCAAGGAAGAGCCGGCCGTGGCGCATCGGCGTGGAGACGTGCGAGCGCATCGGCAGGACGCTGCGGTCGGTGATCTGGCCGGACTCCAGCGTCCAGCCGTTCTGGCCGTGGCCGAGCCGCGTGGCGAGCGCGTCCCAGATCCGGTCGTCGGACCAGGTCGCCGGGTCGGTGCCGTTCGGCACCTGGAGGTAGAACCGGGAGACGCTCTCTGAGCGCATCGAGTGCAGTGCGAAGCCGTCGGGGTGCCAGGCGTAGATCAGTTCGTCGGTCGAGGGCGCGACGTCGGCGAGGATGCCGAACCAGCTGTAGGGATAGGTGCGGTCCCAGCTCTCCCGGGCCGGGATCGCGCCGCGGCTGGGGCCGAAGGAGCCGTCGCAGCCGACGATCACGTCGGCTCGGATCCGCCGTGCGACCCCGTCGGCGTCGGTGAAGGTGACCGAGGGCTGGTCGGACTCGATGTCGTGCAGTGCGGTGTCGGCGACCTCGTAGTGGACGACCTGCCCGGCGGCCCTGCGGGCATCGATCAGGTCCTTCTGCACCTCGGTCTGGCCGTAGACGTAGACCGCCCGGCCGACCAGGTCGACGAAGTCGAGATGGTGGCGCTCTTCGGGCCACTGCAGGTAGATCCCGCGGTGCTCGTCGGCCTCGCGGGCCAGCCGGTCGCCGAGGCCGACCTCGGTGAGCAGGTCGACGCTCGACTGCTCCAGGATCCCGGCGCGGATCCGGGCCGCGACGTACTCCTCCGACCGGGTCTCCACCACGACCGAGTCGACCCCGTCGGCGGCGAGGAGATGGCTCAGCAGCATCCCTGCGGGGCCGGCGCCGACGATCACAACCTGCGTACGTTCTTCTGTCATGGGGCCGAGTCAACTCCGGTTCGGGTGATCGTCGCCACCGCTGCTTTCCGTCGAGTGGAAACCCGGAACGTCGACGGATTATCAACTGATGCGGACGTGCTCTTGTGTCCACGCCGGTGCATCCCTACCGTCGAGGCAACTCAACTGTGACCCCAGTCACAACCTATGAAGGAGCGCCCTGATGCCCGACGTCCTCGCCGACCGCGCCGCCCTCGAGTCCCAGATCGGCGACCAGACCATGGTCGACGTGCTTGCGAAGGTGGTCGCCGAGCGCGGCGCCGAGCCGGCCTTCTCCGACCGGCACACCGCCGACGGCACCGGCTGGCGCACCCTGACCTGGGGCGAGCTGCACCAGCGCGCCCGCGAGCTGGCCGCGGCCTACGTCAAGGCCGGTCTCCAGCCGGGCGAGTCGGTCGCGATCATGGCCGCCAACCGCATCGAGCACATCATCGCCGACCTGGCGGCCGTGCTCGCGGGAGGTGTGCCGATCAGCATCTACAACACCCTCGCGCCCGACCAGGTGGGCTACGTCGCCGAGCACGCGGACCCGCGGATCGTGGTGCTGGAGACCGACGACCACGTCGCCCGCTGGGCGCTCGGGCTGAAGCGGGAGGAGATCTCCCGTGTCGTCACCATCGACACCGCGGTGCCCGACGACCCGCGGGCGATCGGGTGGGACGACTTCGTGGCTTCGGGCGCGGAGGCCCTCGACGCGGTCGACGGGGTCGGGGAGGAGCTGGACGCGCGCAGTGCTGCGGTGACCCCCGACGACACCGTCACGATGCTCTACACCTCGGGCACCACCGGGCAGCCCAAGGGAGTGGTGCTCACCCACCGCAACATCGTCTTCGAGACCACCAGCTCGCTGTCGACCTCGGGGATCGAGGAGCCGGGGATCCTGGTCTCCTACCTGCCGTTCGCGCACATCGCCGAGCGGGTGCTCAGCCTCTACATCCCGCAGTTCAACGGCGGCCACGTCTACCTCATCCAGGACCCCACGCTGCTGCTCAGCACGCTGCAGGAGGTGCACCCGACCAGCTTCTTCGGCGTCCCGCGGGTGTGGGAGAAGATCCGCACCGGCGTGACCGCGCTGCTCGCCGCCGAGACCGACGACGCCAAGCGGGAGGCCGTGGAGAAGGCGATGGCGGTCGGCCTTGCCTACGTCGAGTCGCAGCAGACCGGGCAGACCACCTCGCCCGAGCTGCAGGCTCAGTTCGAGCAGGCGGACGCCGCGGTCCTCTCGACCATGCGTGCCCTGCTCGGGCTCGACAAGGTCGAGTGGGCGGCGAGCGCGGCCGCGCCGATGCCGCTCGAGGTCGCGAAGTTCTTCGCCGGGCTGGGGATCAAGGTCTACGACGTCTACGGGATGACCGAGACCACCGGTGCCGCGACCGCCAACGGGCCCGACGGCTTCCGGCTCGGCACGGTCGGCCGGGCTCATCCCGGGATCGAGGTGCGCATCGCGGAGGACGGCGAGATCCTGTTCCGCGGTCCCATCACGACCCCTGGCTACGTACGCCGGCCGGAGGCGACCGCAGCGCTCCTCGACGACGACGGCTGGCTGCACACCGGCGACATCGGCTCGCTCGACGAGGACGGCTTCCTCAGCGTCGTCGACCGCAAGAAGGAGATGATCATCAACTCCGCGGGGAAGAACATCGCCCCGTCCAACATCGAGAACCTCCTCAAGGAGAGCCCGCTGGTCGGCCACGCGATGGTGGTCGGTGACGGCCGTTCGTACGTCGTCGCCGTGCTCACCCTCGACGGGGAGATCGCTCCCGTGGTCGCCCAGAAGCTCGGCGTCGAGGCCGGCTCGCTCGCCGAGCTGGCTCAGCACCCGGTCATCCGCGGCGCGGTGGGTCAGGCGGTCGAGGCGGCCAACGCCCGGCTGTCGCGGCCCGAGCAGGTCAAGGCCTTCGAGCTGCTCGGCGAGGAGTGGACCGCCGAGTCCGAGGAGCTCACCCCGACCCTGAAGCTCAAGCGGCGCGTGGTGAGCAAGAAGTACGCCGACATCATCGACGGGCTCTACGCCGCCGAGCAGTAAGAGGTCGGCGTCCGGATCCTGACGCCGACCTCTCGTCCTCAGGACCCGCCCGGTAACGTCGAGATCGACTTGTTCGGGCGGGTCAGGAGGTCTGCAATGCGTTGCTTCATCGTCGTCAAGGAGCGTAGCGACGCCGAGAGGTGGGACTGGGTTCTGGCCGGTCCGGGGCTGCGCGAGGCGGGATCGCTGGGGGCACGCGGGACGGAGGACGCGATCATCGCGGCGGTCGGGGCTGCGTACGACTCCCTCATCCGGCTCGCTCCGGTGCAGATCGTGGTCGCGCTGCCGTCCAACTCGCGGTTCTGGATGCTGACCGACGAGATCGCGGACGCCTATCCAGGGGTCAGCGTGGTGCCGTTCGTCGAGGACGACGCGGACATCCGTGCCGAGGCCGTGGAGGCGCTGGCGGTCCACCGGGCCGGCCCGCTGCCGCCGCTGGTGGTCGCGACCGACGGCTCGGCGCATCGTGGGTTCATCGGATGGGGATGGCTCGCCGGCGACGGTCAGCACGGCTTCGGGCGGCAGGTGCCCAACGCCCGGATCCGGGACCCGCACTCCCTGGTGGTCCTGGCCGAGCTGCAGGCGATCGCGGAGGCGGTGCGGGCGCTGCCGCGGCGCACGCTGACCATCAGGACCGACTCGCGCGTCGCGCTCGCGCTGATCGAGGACTGGCTGCGTGGCGAGGTGTCGATGCCGAAGGGCTACGAGACCGAGCACCGCGCCGAGCTCGCCGGCCTGACCCGGATGCACGACGAGCTGTGTCGCGAGTCTGAGCGGCTCTCCTTCGAGTGGGTACGCGGCCATGTCGGCGAGGCGCTCAACGAGGGCGCCGACTCGCTGGCGAAGCTGGCCCGGCGCTTCGCCGAGGGCACCTGGGGGCTGACCGCCGACGAGATCCCCGGCAGGGCGCAGGCGATCGCGGAGACCTTCGCCGCACCGTTGGCCTCGGGGTCTGCCTCAGCCGGGTAGGTTCGGCCGGTGTGAATTCTCCGACGGTCACCATCGCCCCGGACGAGCCCGCGCAGATCCGCGCGCGGCTCGATGCGCTGGGCCTGGACGGCATCTTCGACGTACACACCCACTTCCTGCCACAGCGGATGCTCGACAAGGTGTGGGCCTACTTCGACTCGGCCGGGCCGCTGACCGGCCGGGCGTGGCCGATCGCCTACCGGCACTCCGAGGAAGAGCGGCTCCGCGTGCTGCGGGACCTCGGCGTACGTCGCTTCTCGGCGCTCACCTATCCGCACAAGCCGGGAATGGCGGCGTGGCTGAACGAGTGGGCCGCGGAGTTCGCGGCGGACAAGCCGGACTGCCTGCAGTCGGCGACGTTCTACCCGGAGCCAGGCGCCGGGGACTACGTGCGGGAGGCGGTCGAGGCGGGCGCGCAGATCTTCAAGGCGCACGTCCAGGTCGGTGACTACGACCCCAACTCGCCGCTCCTGGACCCGGTCTGGGAGGTGCTGTCGGAGTCGCGTACGCCGCTGGTGATCCACTCCGGACACGGGCCCGCTCCGGGGCGGTTCACCGGGCCGGCCGGGATGGAGGCGCTGCTCGGCCGCTATCCCGACCTGGTGCTGATCATCGCTCACATGGGGCTGCCGGACTACACGCGGTTCCTCGACCTCGCGGAGAAGTACGACGGGGTGCACCTGGACACGACGATGGCCTTCACCGCCTTCACCGAGGCGACCACGCCGTTCCCGGGCTCGGAGCTGTCGCGGCTGGGGGCGTTGGGGGAGCGGGTGCTGTTCGGGAGCGACTTCCCGAACATCCCCTACCCCTACCTCGAGGCGGTCGACGGGGTGCTCGGCCTCGGGCTCGGGGACGAGTGGGCGCGCGGGGTGCTCCACGAGAACGCAGCCAGGCTCTTCGGGCTGTCCTCGGGCCGCTGAGCCGGCTCGGTCTCCTCGTGGCTGCCGGTGAGGAGCTGGACGATGTCGGGGACGCCGAGTGCGAGCCGGTTGAACCGGGGCGACTCGGCGGCGACGACCAGGTGCTTGGCGAGCTCGATCTCGTCGCGGGCCCACGGGATCAGCCCGGCGCGGTCCAGGTTGGCGGAGTTGGCGGCGCCGTGGCCGGAGATCGAGCGGTAGGTGATCACCGGGGTGCCCGAGGCCAGGGCCTCGAGCGAGGTGAAGCCGCCGGCGTTCTGGACGACGCAGTCGCTGGTCGCCATCAGGGCGCGTACGTCGGTGCGCCAGCCGAGCGCCACCACACCGGGGATCCGCTCCAGGCGGCGCTTGAGGCAGGGGTCGGTCGCGCAGAGGACGATCGGGGTCATGTCGCTGTGCTCGAGGATGTCGAGGGCGGTCTGCTCGAGCGCGCCGGCGCCCAGCGAGCCACCGGTGACCAGCGCCCGCGGGCCCGTCAGGTGGAGGTCGGCCAGGGGGTCGGGGAAGACCTGCCCCGGGACGTACGCCGCCCCCGGTGGGACGAGCGGCTGGACCACCGCCGCGTTGCCGCCGAGCATGCGCGCCTCGCGGGCGGCGACCTCGTGGATGGCGAGGTTGAGGTCGATGCCGGGGTTGATCCACAGCGCCGGGACCGCGGCGTCGGTGAGGTAGGTGACGGCGGGGACGTCGAGCTGCCCGGTGGAGCGCAGATGTCCGATGACCTGGGAGCTGAACGGGTGGGTGGAGATGACCAGGTCCGCGCCGCGCACGGCCTCGGTGATCTTGCGCGTGGAGAGCCGGAGGAAGCGGTTGAAGGGCTTGTGGAGCGGGCGCCCCGGCATGACCAGGCTCATCGTGGTGCCCCAGGAGTCGGGGCTGACCTGGAGCTGCATCTTGTAGCCGACCTTCAGGCTCCGCCCGAGCCGCCAGGGCATCAGGTCGACGAAGTCGAAGATCTCGACGTCGCATCCGGCCTCTCCGAGTGCTCGTGAGATCTCCCGGGAGGCCGAGTTGTGGCCGGCGCCGTAGCTCGCCGAGATGATCGCCACGCGAGGTGTCGCGCCTGGCCCGATTTGGAGGAGGGGCCTGGGCCGCTCCGAGTCGATGGACATGCGCCGGATTCTGTACTCATGGTGTGACGTCGTGGTGAACGGGGGCATCCCGGCGCGTCACTCTTCACCATCGGTTCGCCTCCCCGAACCTGCGGGCGTTCTAAGGTTCATCCTGTGATCACGGCCCGAGAACTGCGCACGCGTGCGCGGTCGGCGGTGGTCGAGCTGGGCGGAGGCCCCTCGGCGGTGGCCGCGGTGATGCGCCGGGTCGTGGCGGCTTTCGCGGAGGCGCGGGGCATGGTGCTCACCGACGCGGCTCTGGACGAGGCGGCGCTGCTGTCGGCTGTCGCGGACGGTTCGATGCCGGATCATCTGCTGTCGAACCATCTGTTCCCGGACGGGATGGTAGCGGATGATCTGGTCCTGGAGGAGATCGGCTACGTCTACGAGGCGCTGCTCGAGGACTCCTCCCGGCGCGACAACGGCGCCCACTACACCCCGCCCGAGCTCGCCGACGAGGTCGTCGCGCACACCCTGGCGCCGATCGCGGCCCCCGACACGACCGTGGTCGACATCGCCTCCGGGACCGGCGTCTTCCTCCTCGCCTCTGCCCGCTACCTGGCGGAGGCGTGCCAGGTGCCGATGGCCGAGGTCGTCGGCCGGTGCCTCTACGGTGCCGACATCGACCCGGTCGCGGTAGACATCGCCAAGCTGTCGCTCTGGCTCCTCTGCGAAGACCCCTCGCTGCCGTTGACCTTCCTCGACGACCGGATCCTGTGCGGCAACTCGCTGGTCGGGCTCGTCGACGCCGAAGGGCTGCCGGCCGGCCTCGCCGACCCGCTGGCCCACGCCGACGCGATGGTCGCGGTCGCGCTGCCACTGGGCGGCCGCCCGGGAAAGCGGCTGGAGGAGGCGTACGCAGCGCTGGGCCGCGCCCGGCGCCTGCCCGTTCCCGTGGTCCGTCCGATCCACTGGGCGCTGGTCGCGCCCGAGGTGATGGCGCGCGGCGGCTTCGACGCGGTGGTCGGCAACCCGCCCTACCTCGGGGTCAAGCGAGTCCGCGACGCGATCGGCCAGCAGCTGCGTGACTATCTCGCGCACACGCTCGCCGCCGGTACGACGAGGCGGGCCGACTACGTCATCTACTTCCTGCTCCGGGCCGCTGCGCTCAGCCGAGGCGAGATCGGGCTGATCACGACTGACTCGATCAGCGAGGGTGACACCGCGCGGTTCGGGCTCGGCGCGCTCCTCGACCGCGGCTGGCAGGTCGCCCGGGCGGAGCGGTCGGCCCCGTGGCCGACGGCAGGCGTGCGGTTCGCGAAGATCTGGCTCACCACCCGGCCGCTCGACAGCGCGTGGCTCGACGGCCGCTCGGTCCCCGCGATCACGGGAACGCTCGAGGACGGTTTCTCGCTCCCGGAGCCGGCGCGGCTGGACCTCGACGTCCCGTTGCCGCACGGCTACCAGGGCACGATCGTGCTCGGGCGCTCGCTCGTGCTGACCCCGTCCGACGCGCAGAAGCTCGGCGGCGGCCCCCTCGGTCACACCGTGCGGCCGTATCTGAGCGGCGAGGACCTGGTCACTCCGTGCGGCTCGACCGCCTCCCGCTTCGTGCTCGACCTGGGCAAGCTCGGCCTCGAGGAGCTCGCCGAGGACCGCGCGCTCGCACGCCTGGTGCGGTCCAAGGTGCGGGCCGAGCGCCGCCGCCAGTTCGTGAAGTACCCCCAGCTGAAGGAGCGCTGGTGGGGCTTCCTCAGCCCGGTCGACGAGCTCTACCGCGACGCCGCCGGGCTCTCGCACGTCATCGCGTTCAGCAAGCACAGCAAGCACCTGTGGCCCGTGCTGGTCGGTGCCGACCATGTGTTCTCCAACGGTCTGGTCGTCTACCCGACGCAGGATGCGGCTGCGTACGCCTTCCTGGCCTCCGACCTCCATCGCGTCTGGGCGATGCGCGCCGGCGGCACCATGCTCAACACCGCCTACCGCTACAACCCCTCGCGCCTGCGCGCCACTTACCCGTTCCCGGTCGATCTCGCGCCGCTCGGACCTGCCGGCGAGGCGCTCCTGGCAGCCCTGGACCGGGTCGGCGCCGAGCGCCGGCTCGGCATCACCGGCGTACTCAACCTCGTCGGCGACCCCGGCGCCCACGACCCCGCCACCATCGACCTCCGGCAGGCCATCACCGACGTCAACCACGCCACCGCCCGCCTGCACGGCATCGACGAGTCCCTGGCCACCCCCGACCTGACCCCGTCCGGCTTCGGCCTCACCCCGATCCGCCAGCGAGCCCTCATGGCCGAGCTCGTCGCCCAGAACCTAGCCCTCGCGGAATCTGCAGAAATGGCGGCCGAGAAGTGAGTCCTGGTGGCCGAGAACGTAGAAGTGGGCGACGAAACCAGAGTTTCGTCGCCCACAAGTGCGGACTCGGCCACCACAACTGCAGTCTCGGCAGGGTCAGACGGGGGTCGCCGGCCCGCCCTCGACAGGAGCGGTGAAGTCGACGGTGCGCTTGGCGTTGGCGAGCGCGGTGACGGTGGCGGTGCCGATGGTGCCCTCGCGGTCGAAGACCTCTGCGGTGCCTACGGAGATGCCTTCGTGGGCGACGTGGTCGATGGTGGCGAGGCCGACCTCCATGCCGGCGGGGCGGCGGGCGAGTGCGAGGGAGATGTCGGTGTTGATCCACTCGACGCCGTTGCTGCCCCAGTTGGTGACCATCGAGGTGGCGTCGGCGATGGAGGCCACGGTCTGGAACGGGGTCATCGGCTCGCCGGCCACGGTGGGGACCGCGACCTGCCAGGTGACGTGGCGCCCGGCGTTCTGGTGCTTGCCGAAGTCGTCGGACCAGGGGTTGTCGGAGACGAAGAAAGGTACGTGGGGCTCGGAGGTGGGCGGCGCCACCGACAGCGGCGGGGGAGTGGCGCGCTCGGTGGCCGACCAGACCTCCCCGGCCGGGTTCTCGCCGGCGAGCAGGTAGGTGCAGGTCGCCCGCGCGACGACCTGTTCCGAGCCGTCCCCGGCAGGCTGGACCATCTCGGCGTCGAGCAGCGCGATGCGGGGGCCGTTGCGTACGACGCTCGTCCGGATCCTCGTCAAGACCATCCGCGGCGGCCGGAACAGGTCGACGTGATAGCGCGCCGGCACCAGCTCGGAGGCGCGGCCGAGGTCCTCGATCTGGTCCTCGAGGCCGCGGGCGATCAGGCCGCTGGCGGCCACGCCGTGCATGTGGTCGTCGGCCCACATGCTGCGAGCCATCAGCGTAGGCTCGAAGCCGTCATCGGTGCGCCGGAAGAATGCGAGATCCATGGGGACATTCTAGAACGTGTCCTAACTTCGGATTCAGTTGCGAAAACCAGCAAATAGTAACGGTTCCGTCATTACAAGCGGTCTAAAACCACGTACCATCGCACCCAAAGCAGCCCCGATCGAAGAGGACGACGATGAGCACCACGCCTCCCTACCAGGTGACCGACCCTGCCACGGGTGAAGTGATCGAGACCTTCCCGTTCGCCACCGACACCGAGGTGGAGGAGGCGCTGGCGCGGTCCCAGGAGGCGTACGCAGCCTGGCGCTCGACCCCGATCGAGGAGCGTTCCGCGATCGTGAAGCGCGCGGCCGACCTCTTCACCGAGCGCGCCGCGGAGCTCGGTGCGATCATCCGGACCGAGATGGGCAAGAAGACCTCCTCGGGGGCGGGTGAGGCCGAGTTCTCGGGCGAGATCACCGCCTACTACGCCGACCACGGCCCCGAGCTGCTCGCCGAGACCGACCTGCCCGGCCACGAGGGCAAGGCGGTCATCCAGCGCCTCCCGCTCGGCCCGGTGCTCGGTGTGATGCCGTGGAACTACCCCTACTACCAGGTCGCCCGCTTCGCTGCGCCCAACCTGGTTGCCGGCAACACCGTCATCCTCAAGCATGCCGAGAACTGCCCGCGCTCCTCGGCCGCGATCGCCAAGATCTTCGCGGACGCCGGCCTGCCGGAGGGCGTCTACCAGAACCTCTACGCCACCCATGAGCAGATCGCCACGATGATCGCCGACCCGCGAGTGCGCGCCGTGTCGCTGACCGGCTCCGAGCGCGCCGGCACCGCGGTCGCGGAGGCCGCCGGCCGCAACCTGAAGAAGGTCGTCCTCGAGCTGGGCGGCTCCGACCCCTACATCATCCTCGACTCCGACGACATCGACGAGGCCGCCGAGACCGCCTGGGCCACCCGGATGGAGAACGTCGGTCAGGTCTGCAACGGCAACAAGCGGATGATCGTGAACGAGGGCGTCTACGACGACTTCGTCGCGGCCCTCACCAAGCGCGCCGCCGCGATGAAGCCGCTCGAGGGCGAGGACGGCGACGACACGGTCTACTCCCCGCTGGTGGCCCGCAAGGCCGCCGAGGCGCTGCGCGCGCAGATCCAGGATGCCGTCGACAAGGGCGCCACGCTGCACGCCGGCGGCGAGATCTCCGACGGCCCCGACGCCTTCTTCGCCCCCGCGGTCCTCACCGGCGTCACACCGGAGATGCGCGCCTACACCGAGGAGCTCTTCGGCCCGGTCGCCGTCGTCTACAAGGTGAGCACGGACGAGGAGGCCGTCGAGCTGGCCAACGCGGTCGAGTACGGCCTCGGCGGAGCCGTCTTCTCCACCGACGAGGCCCGCGCGATCGCCGTCGCCCAGCAGCTCGACGTCGGCATGGCCAACGTCAACACCCCGGCCGGCGAGGGCGCCGACGTGCCCTTCGGCGGCACCAAGCGCTCCGGCTTCGGCCGCGAGCTCGGCCCGCTGGGGATCGACGAGTTCCTCAACAAGCGCCTGTTCTACGTCGAGCGCTGAGCGGACCCGATCGGTCACCTCGGATTCTGAGAGAATCCTGGGCGTGGCTGAGAAGGTGACCTTCAAGAGTACGTCCGGACCCATGCTGGCCGGTCTCATCGACCTGCCCGAGGGTGAGGTGCGTGGCTGGGGAGTGTTCAGCCACGGCTTCACTCTCGGGAAGGACTCTCCGGCCGCCGCGCGGATCTGCAAGCAGCTGGCCGCCGAGGGGATCGGGATGCTCCGCTTCGACAACCTCGGGCTGGGTGACTCCGAGGGTGACTGGGGCGACGGCTCCTTCACCCACAAGGTCGCCGACACCGTCGAGGCCACCCGCTTCATGGCCGAGCGCGGCACCCCTGCCGAGCTGCTCGTCGGCCACTCCTTCGGCGGCGCCGCGGTCCTTGCCGCGGCCAACGAGTCGGTCGGGGTCGACGCGGTGGCCACCGTCGGCGCCCCGTTCCAGCCGGCCCACGTCGAGCACAACTACGACGCCGTGCTCTCCCGGGTGATGGAGGACGGCGAGTCGCCGTGGATGGCAGGCGGCAAGTCGCTGACCCTGCGCAAGGCCTTCGTCCATGACGTACGCCGCGCCGACCTGCGCCACAAGATCATGCAGCTCAAGAAGCCGCTCCTGGTCATGCACAGCCCCACCGACACCACGGTCGGCATCGAGAACGCCTCCGACATCTTCAACACCGCCCGCCACCCGCGCTCCTTCGTGGCGCTCGAGGGCTCCGACCACCTCCTCACGAAGCGGGGCCAGGCCCAGCGTGCGGCCCGGATCATCTCGGCCTGGGTGGACCAGTACCTGAACGACTGAGTCGTAACGCCGGACCGGGCCCTGCCTCGGATAGGTTCTGCTCATCAGGAGGCGACACCGTCGTCGAGCGACGCGGAGGGCAGATGAGCAAGAAGCCGAAGTTCCCGGTCAAGGAGCTGATCAAGGCCGGTCCGGCGGCACCGCAGGTGCTGGTCGGGCACATGGTGGCCACCCAGGGCCCGGAGATCGCCACGAAGGTGGCCGCGGACCGCGAGGAGCCCGGCTTCGACCCCGAGGCGTACGTCGACGAGCTGATCAGGAAGCACCGCCGGCTCGCCCGCCTGCAGGGTGCCGGCGGCGGCGCGATGATCGCGGTCGCCGAGGTGCCGGCACTCATCGGTGGCCCTGCCGCGGTCGTCGCGGCGGCCGGAACCGCCATCCTCGGAGACCTGGTCGCGCTGGCGTGGATCGAGCAGCGCATGGTGATGCACATCGCCGCCGCGTACGGGCACGACCTGAAGGATCCCGCCCGGATCGACGAGTTCCTCAGGTTGGCCGGAGTGGATCTGCTCTTCGACGGCGGCGGCACCGCGGCGGGGGCCGCGGGCAGCCGGTTCGGCGTCCGCGCCGCCACTCAGTGGGCGACGAGGAAGACCGTCCAGGCCACCCGGTCGATGGCGCAGCTCGTCGGTGCGCGGGTGGCCCGGCGTGTCGTCCTGCGCGGCATCCCGGTGCTCAACATCCCGATCGGCGTGGTGCTCTCGGACACCGCCACCAAGCGGCTCGGTCGGCGCGCACGCGAGTTCTACCGGGCGCGTCCGCGGCCTGCCTGACACGCATGTTTGATCAATTGACAGAAAACACCGAACGAGACTTCCACTAACCGGTGTGGGTGGGGTTACACTCGCTGCAAGCGCCCGGCTCGTGGACGTTCGTCGTGGGGACCGAACGAGTCACTGCCCGGTCGATGAGGCGCCGATCTCGCGTATCCGCTGTTTGTACGCGGTCGTCAGTCGTCAGCCATCGACCTGCGCGAGCCCTGGGAGGGCGACCGGCCGATGAGGGTCGGCATTTGGACATGCCACTCACCCGTGCGTGGCCCAAGGAGGATTCAGTTGGCTCAGGGAGCCGCTACCCGGCGCAACAACCGGTCCGGCCGTTCGCGTAGCAACGGCAATGCCGGCAGGTCCGGGCAGAACGGTCGCCGCAAGGGCGTCCACAAGGACAACGAGGGCATCATCCCGGTGCTCGCCCAGGTCGTCCGCGAGGTCGAGTCGGCCGTGCAGCGCCGATCGGCGATGCCCGACGTACGCACCAAGTTCCAGGTCGTCGCGCTGCTCGCCCGAGACGAGCGCCACCGTGTGCTCGAGGACGAGACCCTCAACGACGGGCGCCGGGCCGAGCAGCTCAAGCGTCTGGACGGGATCGCCACGATCCTGGCCAAGACCGCGACCATGGACTCGCGCCTGTTCGAGCTCCTCGCCGAGGACGCCGAGATCTCCGAGGCCGCGCTCGACCTCAAGCACGAGCTGATGGCCCGCGGTGGCGTCGACGTGCCCGAGGACGAGGAGGAGGACGAGGACGAGACCCCCGCCGTCGCCGTCCCCGACAAGCGCGTGGTGCCGACGAGTGTCATCCAGCGCCAGCTCTCCAACCCGTTCCTGGCGCCCGACTTCACCAACGCCCGCCCGCCGGTGCACGCTCGCCGGCTCTCCGGCTGGGAGCTGCTCGGGCCGCTGTTCCGCAGCTTCGAGTACGCCGACTCCGGCCCCTCCTGCATGCCGCTGCCCGAGCCGCCCGCCTACGGGCCCGGCCACGTCGAGGCGCCCGGCACCCGCGAGCTCATGCACCACCAGGCGCAGCTGGTCGCCTCCGCGGCCGAGGGACACCGCTCCTACCTGCTGGCCGACGAGCCCGGTCTCGGCAAGACCGCCCAGGCGCTGCTCGCCGCCGAGGCGGCCAACGCCTACCCGCTGCTGGTCGTCGTGCCCAACGTCGTCAAGGCCAACTGGGCCCGCGAGGTCAGCCTCTGGACGCCGTCCAAGAAGGCGACCGTCGTGCACGGCAACGGCGAGGACATCGACGGCTTCGCCGACATCATCGTGGTCAACTACGAGATCCTCGACCGCCACGTCGGCTGGCTCGGTGAGTTCGGCTTCAAGGGCATGGTCGTCGACGAGGCCCACTTCATCAAGAACAAGTCCTCCCAGCGCTCCCAGCACGTGCTGGCCCTCTCGGAGAAGATCCGGCAGCGTACGGCCAACCCGCTGCTGATGGCCCTGACCGGCACCCCGCTGATCAACGACATCGAGGACTTCCGGGCGATCTGGCAGTTCCTGGGCTGGATCGACGACGTCAAGCCGCTCAACGGGCTGCTCGAGGGGCTCGAGGAGACCGGGCTGACGCCGCAGGACAACAGCTTCTACGGCGCAGCCCGCCGTGTGGTCGTCAACCAGGGCATCGTGCGCCGGCGCAAGATCGACGTCGCCAGCGACATCCCGGCGCGTCGCGTGGCCGACCTCCCGGTCGAGCTCGACGACGCCGAGGGCCGCTCGATCCGGGCGGCCGAGGCCGAGCTGGCCAAGCGGATGATGCAGCGTTACGACACCGCGATCGAGACCCGGGTGACGGGCGCCAAGCCGGCTCCGGGCGAGCTCGACCTCGAGCTGATCCGTCGGGTCGCCACCTGGGAGCGCGAGGACCAGGACGCCTCCACCGGCGAGAACGTCTTCGGCATGATGCGCCGCATCGGTCGCGCCAAGGCGTCGCTGGCCGCCGACTACGCCGCCCAGCTGGCGCGCAACGTCGGCAAGGTCGTCTTCTTCGCCAAGCACATCGAGGTCATGGACACCGCGCAGAAGCTCTTCGAGGAGCGCGGCATCCGCTACTCCACGATCCGCGGCGACCAGACCTCGAAGGCGCGCGAGAAGGCCATCGACGAGTTCATGAACGACCCCGAGGTCGAGGTCATCGTCTGCTCGCTCACCGCCGCCGGCGTCGGCGTCAACCTGCAGGCCGCCTCCAACCTGGTCCTGGCCGAGCTCTCCTGGACCGACGCCGAGCAGACCCAGGCCATCGACCGGGTCCACCGCATCGGCCAGACCGAGCCGGTCACCGCCTGGCGCATCATCGCGAGCCAGACCATCGACACCCGGATCGCCGAGCTGATCGACTCCAAGGCCGGCCTGGCGGCTCGCGCCCTGGACGGCTCCGACGAGGAGATCACCGACTCCGCCGACGTGCAGCTCGAGGCCCTGGTCTCGCTGCTCACCGACGCGCTTCGCAAGCGTGAGTCGGGTCGCCGGGGTCGCCGCGCGGCCTGACCGGGTTCCCGGGCTCGATCCAGGCCCCATCTCAGGGAGAATCCTGAGGTGGGGCCTGGGTGCTGCGGCGTACGCTTGCTCACATGTTCTGGATCATTCTCCTCGTCATCGCGGCGGCTGTTGGTGGCTACGTGTTCCGGGTGCCGATCGTCGCCAAGCTGACCGGGCAGCCACGCAGCCGCATCGAGCGGCACATCGGACCGAAGACCAAGCGCCTTCCCTGACCTGACCAGCCCTGACCCGAGGGAATCCCTGGCAGGGGACGTACGTTGAGACGTACGTGCCCGCCGATCCGGCGCGCACGAGACTCCAGACCGGAAGTGAGAGCCCCATGCCCACCGTCGAGCTCGGCGCAGAGAACTTCGAGAGCACCGTCACCGACAACGAGATCGTTCTCGTCGACTTCTGGGCGTCCTGGTGCGGCCCGTGCCGCCAGTTCAGCCCGATCTACGACGCCGCCTCCGAGCAGCACCCGGAGATCGTCTTCGGCAAGGTCGACACCGAGGCCGAGCAGGCGCTCGCCGGTGCCGCCAACATCACCTCCATCCCGACGCTGATGGCCTTCAAGAAGGGCAACCTCGTCTTCTCGCAGCCCGGTGCGCTGCCCGCGCCTGCGCTGAAGCAGGTCATCGACGCGGTCGTCGACCTCGACATCGACAAGGCGCTGGCCGAGCAGTCGGCGAAGGAGTCCGGCGAGTAAGACTCGTCGCGGCTCCGGGGAAGACATCAGGTTTGATAGCGCTGTGACCGAACCCGACAGCGCAGCCCACGATGAGCTCCTGCGCCTGCGTGGCAGCATCGACAACCTCGACGCCGCCCTCGTCCACCTTCTCGCCGAGCGCTTCAAGTGCACCGAGCAGGTCGGCCGGCTGAAGGCGCGCGCGGGATTCCCGCCGGCCGACCCCAACCGCGAGGCGATCCAGATCGAGCGCCTCCGCCGCCTCTCCGACGATGCCGGGCTCGACCCCGAGTTCGCCGAGAAGATCCTCAACGTGATCATCGCCGAGGTGATCCGCAACCACCGCCAGTTCGTCGAGGACTGAGGACGTCTGTCGGGTAGTCCGGTAGCGAACTGCCCATATACCCGCCGGTAATAGGCCTG
>NZ_JBHVKJ010000016.1:0-95650 GCF_042798275.1 Nocardioides sp. NPDC057767
CGTCAAGACGAGCCGACTCGGCGGATTTTCTGATTACTGCTTGCCCTGGTTGGCGACAGCCTCGGCCGCAGCGGCCGCGGCCTCGGGGTCGAGGTAGGTGCCGCCGGTGACGACCGGCTTCAGCGACTCGTCGAGCTCGTAGACCAGCGGCTGGGCCGTGGGGATGTTGAGCTTGGCGATCTCGGTGTCGGAGATGTTGTCGAGGTGCTTGACCAGCGCGCGCAGGCTGTTGCCGTGGGCGGTGACCAGCACGGTCTTGCCGGCCTGCAGGTCAGGCACGATCGCCGACTCCCAGTAGGGGATCATCCGGGCGACGACGTCCTTGAGGCACTCGGTGGCGGGCACCTCGATGTCGGCGTAGCGCGGGTCACCGGCCTGGGAGAACTCCGAGTCGGCCTCGATCGGCGGGGGCGGTACGTCGTAGGAGCGACGCCACAGCTGGAACTGCTCCTCGCCGAACTTCTTGAGCGTCTCGGACTTGTTCTTGCCCTGCAGCGCGCCGTAGTGGCGCTCGTTGAGACGCCAGTCGCGGCGCACCGGGATCCAGTGGCGCTCGGCGGTGTCGAGCGCGATGTTGGCGGTGTTGATCGCGCGGCGCAGCAGGCTGGTGTGCACCAGATCGGGCAGGATCCCGGCCTCGGCGAGCAGCTTGCCGCCGTTGACGGCCTCGGCCCGGCCCTTGTCGGTGAGGTCGACATCGACCCAACCGGTGGACAGGTTGAGCGCGTTCCACTCGCTCTCGCCGTGGCGCAGCAGGACGAGCTTGTAGGTCATCAGTGAGCTTCCTCGGCGCCGGCGAGGGCGGCCGGCGGGAACTCGCATGAGTAGGGGTCCTCGGAGATCGTGCCCGCGGACTCGCCGTGCTCCTCGGTCTCTGCCTCGGCACCGGCCTCGGTGGCCTCACCCTCGGTGGCGTGCTCGTCCTCGGTGGCGGTCTCGTCCTCGGTGGCGGTCTCGGCCGGAAGGGTCGAGGCCTCCTCGCCGGTGGCGGCGCCCTCGGACGCCTCGCCCTCGGCGTCCTTGTCCTTCTTCGCGGGCTTGGTGGTGGTCTCGTCGACGGCGGCGACGACCTCGGCGTACGGACCGCACTGGGTGACCACCGGGACCGAGATGGTCCGCTCCTCACCGTCGGAGAAGGTGAAGGTCATCGGGATGCTGTCACCCGGCTTGAAGTCACCGGTGACCGCGATCCCGCCGTTGGCCGGGTCGGCCAGGTTGATGATGCCGGCGGTGGGCAGCTCGATCGGGGTGAACGACTCGGGCGTGACCGTCTTGCTGGCCTCGGCGCCGGTCGCGATCGAGGTGACCGACGGCAACGCCTCGCCGGCGACCGCCGGGTTGATCGCCGGGTCGAGCGAGAAGGTGCCGACCAGGATGCCGGAGCCTTCCTGCGCGGACACGATGCGGGCGGCGTTGATCCGGATGGCACCGTCGAGCGTCGAGCCGCCGTGGGCGATCTCGTTGGGCCGGTCGGTCGCGTAGTCGAAGCTGCTGCAGGCGGTGAGCGCCGGCAGGGCGAGAGCCACGAGGGCGCCCGTCACCGCGAGCCGCTTCCGCATAACCTTGGTCGTCACGCGCGACACTCTATCCGCCCGATCCGGCGATCTCGGAAAAGGGTCAGGCTCGCAGGTCAGGCACCGGTCACGCGCGCAGTCCGACGACGCTCGCGGCGTACAGCATCGCGCCGATCACGACGGCGATGTAGACCAGCGTGGCGACGAGCAGCTTGCCAGCCCCGAGCTTGAGCCCGGCCTTGAGCGGCAGGTAGGTCCAGCCGTCCTCGTTGTCGGCGACCAGGCCCCACAGGGCGGTGAGGAAGTGGACGCCGACACCGAGCGCGGCGGCGAGCGCCACCATCGCCCAATGCGGCGGGCCGCCGGCGGTCTCGCCGGCCCAGCCCGCGTACGAGATGTATCCGGGATAGCAGGCGAAGGCGGCCGCCCACAGGACCCAGGAGAAGAGGCCCTTGCGCAGCAGTACGTTGGCGAGCATGCCGATCACCAGCGAGCCCAGGTAGAACAACCCCGCCACGGTGCCCGAGGTGACCGAGAGCGGAATGACCAGGAGTACGCCGCAGCACAGCGCGAACCAGACGCCACCTGCTTCGAGGCGGCCGTCCGAGATCGGCTTGCCCTCGCGCTCGTGACGACGGTCGACGACCTGGTCGACGAGGTCGTTGTGCCAGCCGAGGACGGCCTGGCCGACGAGCACGGTGGCCGCGATCAGGGCGACTTCACGCGTGGTCAGTCCGGCCAGGACCGCGGCGACCGAGAGGCCGATGGCGGTCAGCACGGCCTGACGGGGGTGGGTGGTGCGGATGAGGAGGAACGGGGCCCAGTTGCCGATCCTGTCCATGACGTTCCGACTGCTCGCCGGGGCATCAGGAACGGCCGACGCGCTGGGCTGCGTCTCTTCCGGGTCCTGATCCTGGGCGTGCGACGACACGGTGAAGATGGTCTTGGGGGCGCTCTGCGATGCATTCGCCATGGCGGCAGTATCGGGCACTCCGCCGACACGCGCAGGACAACAGGCTGGCTACGACGAGATTTCGGCCCCGTTTCGAAATCAGCCATGCTGCCACTCTTGACCGGCCTGCGCGCGCGGAACCACACAAGTTGTCGATCTGTCAACCCCAGATTGAGCCCCTGACCTGCAGAAACGCGGAATCCGAATTCTAAGATCCGTGGTAGACTTATGGCCCTAGGAAGGGGTACCTAAAAATATGACTTTCACCGTCGGCGAGACCGTCGTATACCCGAACCATGGCGCGGCCGTCATCGAAGACATCGAGATGCGCACCATCAAGGGCGAGGAGCGGCAGTATCTGGTCCTCCGCATCATCGCTCAGCAGGACCTCGTGGTGCGTGTTCCGGCCAACAATCTCGAGCTCGTCGGAGTTCGAGACGTCGTAGACAAGGACGGGCTTGATCGAGTCTTCGAGGTGCTTCGTGCGGAGCACGTCGAAGAGCCGACCAACTGGTCGCGTCGTTACAAGGCAAATCTGGAGAAGCTGCACAGCGGCGATGTCATGAAGGTCGCCGAGGTCGTGCGTGACCTGTGGCGTCGTGAGCGTGACCGTGGCCTCTCCGCCGGGGAGAAGCGCATGCTCGCCAAGGCACGCCAGATCCTCGTCTCGGAGCTCGCGCTGTGCGAGCACACCAACGAAGACAAGGCTGAAGTCCTCCTCGACGAGGTGCTGGCCAGCTGAAGCTGGTTTCGGTCTGCGTTACAGGCTCCGGGTCATCCCGGGGCCTGTAACGCGTTCTGGGGCGGATACGGTGACTGTCATGGAGGACCCCTACGCCGACTACGACGAGATCGACGAGACCGCCGACCTGCCGCCGGCCCTCGGGATCGTCGCCGACGACGGCCGGGGCTCGCTGCCGTTCGCACTGATCCACGGTGAGGCGCTGGTCGCCGCGGCGACCTGGTCCCTCGGGGAGTCCGGAGTGACCCCCGTCGACTTCACCACGTCGTGGGCAGGGATCGTCGAGGCCGAGGAGCCGCTGGTCCTGCACGACTCGCTGTGCCCGATGACCCCGCCCGCCTTCATCGCCCACTGCGTCTCGACCGCGCTCGCGCGCGAGGCGGTCGTCGTCGGCGTACGCCCGGTCACCGACACGGTCAAGAAGCTCACCGCCGAGGACGGGGTGCCGGTGCTCGGTGAGACCGTCGACCGGTCCGCGCTCGTCTCGGTCGCGGCACCGATCGTGCTGCCGTCGGCCGTCGTCGCCTCGCTCGACGACTGGCCTTCCGGCGACTTCGCCGAGATCGCGGGTGCCCTGGCCCGCCGGTTCCCGGTGGTCTCGGTCGAGGCGCCGCCGGTCGGTCGCCGGGTGACATCGCCCGATGACGTACGCCTGCTCGAGGCTCTCTCGCGCAGCCGGATCAGCTGAGCTCTTCGCGTCAGCCGAGCAGGGCCCCGGCCGCCTGGAGGTCGTCGGCGAAGGTCACCTTGAGGTTCAGCGGCGAGCTGGGCACGGCGACGATCCGTACGTCGGAGGCGTAGCGCTCCAGCGTCGCACCGGTGTCGGTGCCGTCGAACCCGTCGGCCGCGGCCCGGGCATAGGCAGCCAGCAGGTCGGCGGCCCGGAACGCCTGCGGTGTCTGTACGCCGACGAGAGCACCACCCACCGGCTGGAGGTCACGCGAGGAGAGGTGGGTGAGCGGGGCGGCGGGGATGGCGCCGCCGTGCTCGCGGGCGACACCGATGACCGCGGCATAGAGCTCGGGAGCGGCCAGCGGCCGGGCGGTGTCGTGGATCGCGACGACGTCGATCCGGCCGGCCTCGATGTCGGCGCGGAGCACGCCGAGCGCGGCCTGCTCGGAGGTGTGGCGGGTCGCGCCCCCGGTGACCATCGCGGCCTCGCGCTCGCCCAGCAGGGGCTGCGCCACGGCCGCCACCGCCTCCTCGTCGCCGCTGCGTACGACCAGGACCAGGCGGTGCACGTCGGGCACCTCGAGGGCGGTGCGGAGCGAGAGACCGAGGGCTGAGGAGGCCGGATCGTCGGACCCGTCGAGGGGGAGCAGCACCTTGTTGATGGCGGCTCCGACGCGGGTGCCGGATCCGGCGGCCAGGAGTACGAGAGCGACGGGCACCCCTGGAGGCTATCCCTTCGGTGGAGGAGGTGGCCGAGCGGCTGGGCGCTGGTGTTTACGCACCCGTAACAGAGCGAAACAGGAGGTGTCCCTCACGCGTCCTACGGTTCAAATCCACCGAAGGGAGGACCCGACGAATGTCGACGAAGCGGCTCGGGCCGGCGACGTCATGAGTGCTCACGCGCAGCGGGACGACCACGCAGAGTGGCAGTCCGTCTGTCCCGTCGACGCGCTCGAGGTGAAGCGCGGCGCCACGGCTCTGGTCCACGGGCAGGCCATCGCCATCTTCCGGATGCCCGGCGACGCCGTCTATGCGCTGGGCAACCACGACCCCTTCGCGAAGGCGTCGGTGATCGCCAAGGGCATCGTCGGGGTCCGCGAGGGCGTGCCGTTCGTGGCCTCGCCCGCCCACCGGCACGGGTTCGACCTGCGTACCGGACAGTGCCTGGACGACCCGCACGTGTCCATCCCGGCCTACGAGGTCCGGGTCGTGGACGGGCTCATCCACGTCGGGCACCGGAAGGTCACCTGAGGCGCATCTGGGAGACTGCGGGCGTGCAGCTTCCTCTGGTCGGCATCGGGACCGACGTACACAGCCTTGCCGACGGTGTCCCGATGCACGTGGCGGGCCTCGCCTTCCCTGACGAGGTGCAGGGTCTGGCCGGACACTCCGACGGCGACGTGGCTGCCCACGCCTGCTGCGACGCACTCTTCTCCGCCGCCGGGCTCGGCGACCTGGGGTCGAACTTCGGCACCTCCGAGCCCGAGTGGGCCGGTGCGGCCGGAATCGTCCTGCTGGCGGAGGCAGCACGCAGGGTCCGCGAGGCCGGCTTCGAGATCGGCAACGTCGCGGTCCAGGTGATCGGCAACCGCCCCAAGATCGGTCCGCGGCGGGACGAGGCCAACCGGGTCCTCTCCACTGCGGCAGGCGCGCCGGTCACGGTGACCGCGACGACCTCCGACGGTCTCGGGCTCACCGGGCGCGGCGAAGGTGTCGCCGCGATCGCGACCGCGATCATCGCGCCACGTCGGTAGCGCAGGCGCGAGGTCACCGACATGGCCCGATGAAAGCGCCGTCGCTCGCTCGCTGGCGCTCGCTCGTCGTGCGTCGCGAATCCTGAACTCACCGGCTACGTCCTTAGACTTGGGGCATGGCACTCAGGCTCTACGACTCGGCGACCCGTGAAGTACGTGACTTCACCCCCTTGCAGCCCGGCAAGGCGTCGCTCTACGTCTGTGGCCTGACCGTGCAGAGCGAGCCGCATGTCGGGCACGTCCGGAGCGGGGTGAACTTCGACGTGCTGCAGCGCTGGCTGCGGGCGTCGGGGTATGAGACCACGTTCATCCGCAACGTGACCGACATCGACGACAAGATCCTGGCGAAGTCCGCCGACCAGGGGCGACCCTGGTACAACCTTGCCTACGACATGCACCGTGAGCTCGACTCCGCCTACGCCTCGCTCAACGTCGCCCCGCCGACCTACGAGCCGCTGGCCACCGGTCACATCCCCGAGATCATCGCCCTGATCGAGGAGCTGATCGCGAAGGGCCACGCCTACGCGGCCGAGGACGGCTCGGCCGACGTCTACTTCGACGTGCGCTCCTGGCCCTCCTACGGCGAGCTGTCGGGGCAGAAGGTCGACGACATGGAGGCCGCCGCCGACGCCGACCCGCGGGGCAAGCGCGACCCGCGTGACTTCGCGCTGTGGAAGGGCCGGAAGGTCTCCGAGCCGGAGACCGCCTCGTGGCCCTCGCCCTGGGGGCTGGGGCGTCCCGGGTGGCACATCGAGTGCTCGGCGATGGCCGGGAAGTACCTCGGTCCCGCCTTCGACTTCCACGGCGGAGGCCTCGACCTACGCTTCCCGCACCACGAGAACGAGCAGGCGCAGTCGCGCGCCGCCGGCCGGCCGTTCGCGAGCTACTGGCTCCACAACGCCTGGATCACCACCTCCGGCGAGAAGATGTCGAAGTCGCTGGGCAACTCGCTGGTCATCCCCGAGGTCCTGAAGAAGGTACGCGGCATCGAGCTGCGCTACTACCTGGTCGCGGCCCACTACCGGTCGCACGTCGAGTTCTCCTTCTCAGCCCTGGACGAGGCGGCGCTGGCGTTCCAGCGGATCGAGGGCTTCCTGGACCGGGCGGCCGGCGTGGTCGGCGAGATCCCCGCCGACGGCGTGGCATGCGCCGACTTCGTCAACGCGATGGACGACGACCTCGGCACCCCCGCCGCCGTGGCGGCCCTGCACGACGTCGTCCGTGAGGGCAACAAGCTGCTCGCCGACGGCGACAGCCCGGCGTTGCGCGGTGTCGCCGCGAGCGTGCGCGCGATGCTGGACATCCTCGGGCTGGACCCGGCCGACCCCTCGTGGGGCCCGGCGAGTGGTCAGGACGAGAAGCTGACCGGTGCGCTGGACGTACTCGTCCGCGGGGTCCTGGACGAGCGTGCGGAGGCGCGCGCCGCCAAGGACTGGGCCCGCGCAGATGCCATGCGAGACCGGCTCAAGGATGCCGGGATCGAGATCGAGGACACCCCTGAGGGTCCGAAATGGAGCGTTAACTGATGGCAGGCAACTCCCAGCGTCGCGGAGCGATCGCGAAGGGACGCAAGAAGGGTGCCCAGGTCGGGTCCGGCGGCAACCGTCGTCGCGGGCTCGAGGGCAAGGGACCGACGCCGAAGGCGAAGGACCGGCCCTACCACAAGGCCCACAAGGCGGCCCAGGCCGCCGAGCAGCGGTCCAACAAGGGTCCGCGCAAGCGGGCCGCAGGCGACGCCGAGTGGATCATCGGACGCAACTCCGTGGTCGAGGCGCTGCGCGAGGACGTACCGGTCAACGGGATCTACGTCGCGGAGGGTGCCGAGCGTGACGGTCGGCTGCGGGAGGCGTTCCAGCTCGCCTCCGAGAAGGGCATCTCGCTGCTCGAGGTGACCAAGATCGAGCTCGACCGGCTCACCGGCTTCAACGGCCACCAGGGTCTGGCGGCGCGCATCCCCGCCTATGAGTACGCCCACGCCGACGACCTGATCGACCGCGCCGCCGAGACCGGCGAGAAGCCGCTGATCGTGGCCCTCGACCAGGTCACCGACCCGCGCAACCTGGGCGCCATCGTGCGTTCGGCCGCGGCCTTCGGCGCCCACGGCGTGGTGATCCCGGAGCGCCGTGCGGCCGGGATGACGGCCGCGGCGTGGAAGACGAGCGCCGGTGCGGCGTCCCGGATCCCGGTCGCTCAGACGGTCAACCTGACCCGGCAGCTCAAGGCCTACCAGGACGCCGGCTGCATGGTCGTCGGGCTCGACATGGAGGGCGACATCTCGCTGCCCGAGCTGGGTGCCCCCGACGGTCTCGCCGACGGTCCGCTGGTGATCGTCGTCGGTGCTGAGGGTGGCGGCCTGTCGCGCTTGGTCCAGGAGACCTGTGACCAGATAGTGTCGATCCCGATGGCCAACTCGGTGGAGTCCCTCAATGCCGGCGTCGCTGCGTCGGTCGTGCTCTACGCCGTCGCGGAGGCGCGCCGCTGATCTCCCGCCGCAGCCTGCTTCGTGGCCTCGCCGTCTGGGCGGGGCTGGGAGTGCTGTGGCTCGTGCTCGCCGTGGCGGTGAGCGCGTGGCTCTTCCTGTCCAGCGAACGCCAGGTGGTCCTCGCCGGCCACGACTCGGTCCTGCGCCCGACTCTGTCGGGGAAGGCGATCATCCACACCGGACCGGTGCTTCCCGACGTACGTCTGGACGTGGCCGGTCCGGTCGGCGTCGACGTGACGCTCGGGAAGACCGAGCTGAGGTCGATGGACGAGCTCTTCGAGCGCTATGCGGTGCTCGGTTCGGCGCCGGATGGTCAGCGTGCCGTGGTGCTGGAGCAGGTCGAGTCCATGCTCACCGCCGCCGTGATCCGCGGCGCTGCGGTCTCGCTGGCGATCGTGGCCGGGGGCGTTCTGCTGTGGTGGCTGCCCGGCGCCGAACGCCGTGCCGAGCTGCGGCGACGTACGACGGAGGCGGTCCGCACCCGGCACGGCCTCGCCACCGCGGGCGTCGGTGTGGTGACGGTGGCGGTGCTCGCGGTCGCGGTCTGGCAACCGTGGGGCGAGTCCCCCGCGCCCGCCGCGGACAGCAGGCCCGAGCCCGTCGCCGGTGACTGGACCCCGCTGGCCGACTTCCTCGGCCGGGAGATCCCCGTGCCCGAGGAGCTGGCCGGGGTGGAGGTACGCGGCGACGCCTACACCAACCAGACCCGGAGGCTGGTGGCCAGCGCCGTGGACACCTACAACTCCAGCCGCACCTTCTACGAGAAGGTGGTCGAGAAGGTGCCGGACCTGGCCCTGCGGGATCCGGCCGAGGACGAGACCGTGGTGGCTCTCGTCTCCGACCGCCACGACAACGTCGGCATGGACTCGGTGGTGCGTGCGATCGCCGACGAGGGCGGGGCGACCGGCATCCTGGACGCGGGCGATGACACCTCGACCGGTTCCGAGTGGGAGACCTTCTCCCTCGACTCCCTCACCGACGCCAGCGACGGGCTGGACAAGTGGGCGGTCACCGGCAACCACGACCACGGCCCGACGGTCGGCACCTACCTGGCCGACAAGGGCTGGACGATGCTCGACGGCGAGGTCGTCGACGGCCCTGGGGGTTCGACGCTCCTCGGGGTCCCCGACCCGCGCACCAGCGGCCTCGGCAACTGGATCGACGAGAAGGGCGTCACCCTCGAGGAGGCCGGTGAGAAGCTGGCCGACATCGCCTGCGCCTCGATGGAGGACGGCAAGCCGGTCGCGACGCTCCTCGTCCACGACCCGTCGCTGGCCCGCGAGACCCTGCGCCGCGGCTGCGCGACCCTCGTCGTCGGCGGTCACCGCCACGTCCATCAGGGTCCGACCGAGGTGACCGGCGAGAACGGTCAGGTCGGCTGGACCTACACCAACGGCACCACCGGCGGTGCTGCGTACGCCTTCGCGATGGGGAAGATCCGGCGCACCGCCGAGGTCTCTTTGATCACCTACGCCGACGGGAAGCCCGTCGGTCTCCAGTCGGTCGAGCTGGAGACCAACGGCGCCCTCACCGCCCACGAGTACGTCCCGCTGGGCGCTCCCGTCGGGAGCGAGTAGGGCTAGACCCGCTCGCGCTCCGGCTCGTAGCTCTCCCAGTACGTCGCTCCGGTGATGCCCAGGGCGCGGGGGTCGAAGACCGGGTTGAGCCCCTGCTTCTTCTGCCGCTCGTAGTCCCGCAGCGCCGCGAACGCGGGCTGCTGGAGGACGAGGATCCCGAGGATGTTGAGCCACGCCATCAGGCCGACGCCGATGTCTCCGAGGGTCCAGGCGTCGCTGGCCGTCGACACGCAGCCGTACGCCGAGGCGACCAGGATGACGGCCTGCAGGGCCAGCGTGGTGACCCGGCCGAGCGAGACGCCGCGCTGCCCGCCGAGCCGGACGGTGGCGAACCGGCCGACGATGAAGCGCAGGTTGGTCTCGGCCATGTAGTAGTAGGCGACCATCGTCGTGAAGCAGAAGAAGGCGAGGGAGACGGCGATGAACGAGGCGCCGATCCCGGGGAACACGGTGTCGAAGGCCGACTGCGTGTAGGCCGGGCCGACCTCGGCGCCCGCGGCGAGCACGCCGCCGTCCGCGATCACGTCGCCGCTCTCGCTGCCACCCTCGAAGACGCGGTAGGCGCCGGTGGACAGGATCAGGAAGCCGGTCGCCGAGCACACGAACAGGGTGTCGACGTAGACGGCGAAGGCCTGCACCAGACCCTGCTTCGCCGGGTGCGAGACCTCGGCCGCGGCCGCAGCGTGCGGGCCGGTGCCCTGCCCCGCCTCGTTGGAGTAGACCCCGCGCTTGACGCCCCACATCACGGCGAGACCGAGCACCGCGCCGAACGTGGAGTGGAGGCCGAAGGCGCTGGACACCACGTCGCTGATGACCCCCGGGATCTGGTCCGAGTTCACCACCACGACGACCATGGCGACGGCGACGTACGCCACCGCCATGAACGGCACCACGAGCGTCGCGAAGGACGCGATCCGCTTGACGCCACCGACCACGACGAACGCGAACACGATCACCGTCGCGAGCGCGACGCCCCAGGTCGGGACGCCCCACGCGTTGGTCATGCCCGCCGTCATCGAGTTCGCCTGGACACCGGGAAGGAGTACGCCGCACGCGAGCACGGTCACGGCCGCGAAGACGAACCCGTAGACCGTGAAGAACTTGCTGGCGCGGGTGTGCGCGAAGGCGCGGCTGAAGTAGTAGGCAGGACCGCCCCGGTACTCACCGGTGAGCGGGTCCCGGGTCTTGTAGACCTGACCGAGCGTGCTCTCCACGAAGGACGTCGAGGCGCCGAGGAACGCCACCGCCCACATCCAGAACATCGCGCCCGGCCCACCGAAGGCGATCGCCGTGGCGACACCGGCGATGTTGCCCGTGCCCACGCGCCCGGCCAGCGACATCGCCAGCGCCTGGAACGAGGAGACCCCGGAGGACGACTTCTCACCGCGTACGAGCAGCCGCACCATCTCGGGGAAGTGTCGCACCTGGAGGAAGCGTGACCGCACGGAGAAGAACACCCCCACCGCGAGACACAGATACACGAGCCAGTTGCTCCACACGACCGCGCTGATGGCGCCCAAGATGTCCGTCATCCGTCTTCCCTTCATCTATCCGTTCGGATGAGGGGAAACCCTCTCAGACGTCCTCCCCGCGCAGGTTTTCGAGGGGTTGCCTCGGGGTGCGTCACGGTCGGGACGACACGCCGGATGCGCAGTTGGGCCGGTGACTGGCTACGATTGTCCCGCCGTTGCGGAGACGTACGGCATGCCGGTGTAGCTCAGTTGGTAGAGCGTTCGCCTTGTAAGCGAAATGTCGCGGGTTCGACTCCTGTCACCGGCTCCAAGAGAGATGATCAGCGGAGCTGGGTGACCTCGTACGTCGTCGGCGGGTTGGCGATGTTGTCCTGGGAGGCGACGAGCTCGAGCTCGCGGCGCCCCGACTTCAGCGTGCGGTCGAGGATGGCGAAGAGGGTGTTCGCGGTGCGGCTCAGAGCGGCCGGTGTCGAGCCGGTCGAGAGCAGGTGGGAGAGGTAGACCGCCGCGGTGACGTCGCCGCCGCCGTTGGGGGAGATCGGGAGCAGGGGAGTGGTGACCGACCACGCGCCCTCGTCGGAGACCGCGACCAGGTCGAGGTGGGTGGGGTCCTTGGTGATCACGGAGGTCACCAGCACGTTGGAGGGTCCGGACTCACGGACGATGTCGACCGCGGCGAGCACCTCCTGCAGGGTGTCGGTGGCCTCGAGGCCGGCCAGGAAGTTGAGCTCGAAGTGGTTGGGCGTGATCACGTCGGCGGCGGGCACGACCTCGTCGCGCATGAACTCGGGGATGCCCTCACGGACGAACATCCCGCGCCCGACGTCACCCATCACCGGGTCGCAGCAGTAGAGGGCCCGCGGGTTGAGGGCCTTCACGCGGCGTACGGAGTCCAGGACGATCGCCCCGACGGCCGGGTCGCCCTGATAGCCGGACAGCACCGCGGAGACGGTGGAGAGACCGTCACGCTCGGAGATCCCCTCGATGACCTCGGCGACCTGGTCGGCGGCCACGACGGGTCCTCGCCACTCGCCGTAGCCGGTGTGGTTGGAGAAGTTGACCGTGAGCACCGGCCAGACCTCGTGGCCGAGGCGCTGGATCGGGAAGACGGCCGCCGAGTTGCCGACGTAGCCGAAGGCCACGTGCGACTGGATGGAGAGGATCTGCATGGAACCAGTCTCCATCAGCAGGCTCAGGCGGACTTCTTCTGGGCCGACTTCTGCGCCAACTTCTGCGCCTACTTCTGGGCCTGCTTCTGGGGCGGGTCGTTGAGCAGCCAGGCCGCGAGCGCGCCACCGATCGCACCGAAGAGGTGGCCCTGCCAGGAGACGCCGGTCTGTCCGGGGAGTACGCCGAGCAGCAGGCTGCCCCAGACGAGGAAGATGAGCACGCCGATGATGATCTGGCCGACGCGGTGGTTGAACAGTCCGCGCAGGATCAGGTAGACGAGCCACCCGAAGATCAGCATCGAGGTGCCGGCGGTGATGCTGCCCGGGGGCGACATCAGCCAGACGCCGACGCCGCCGACGATCCAGATGATGAGCGTCGCGGCGATCCCGCGGCCGAACCCGGACGCGAGCACCAGGAAGCTCAGGACGAGCGCGAACAGGGTGTTGCCGTAGAGGTGGGCCCAGCCGAAGTGGAGCACCGGAGCGAACACGATGCCGAGCAGGCCGGCGTCGGTGCGCGGCTGGATGCCGAGGGTGTCGAGCTGGTGGCCGCTGATGTAGTCGGTGACCTCGAGCACCCACAAAAGGGCGACGAATCCGAGTGACCAAATGCCGGCCCTCAGCCAGTTGGCGCGTTGGGGCCGCGTGGGGGAATCCTGGCTCACGCGTGAAATCTTACCTACCGGTCAACAGCGGCAAGTCTCTGCTCGAGGCTCTCGTAGAGGTGCGGGACCGCAGCCGGGTAGGGCCCGGTCTCGTAGAGCTCGGTGGCCAGGGTGCGGGCCGGCTCCCCGGTGTGCTCCTCGGCCCAGGTGTCACCACCGTCGGTGATCCGGCCGCCGTCGAGGGGGAGGACCGCATTCGGAGCGAGCGCGACCCAGTGCCCGTCGCTGCCGCCGTCGTCGAGCCACGCCACCGGCACGGCGTACGCCTCGCCCTCGGTCATCTCGGCCTCGACGGTGATCCGACGAGCGATCGGGTGAGCTCCCTGCCGGCTCCACAGGACGGTGGTGACCTCGAGCCGGTCGGTGTCGTCGGGGCCGGCGGTGCCCAGGACGAGGTGGTCGGCGAAGGTCGCCCAGTCGCGTACCTCGGTCGCGGGGAGCTCCGCAGGAGCGGCCCGGTCGAGCAGTGTCCGGACGCCCAGCACCGCGGCCCAGGCCGCCAGCAGGACGACCACGACGGTGCCGGCGATCTTGAGCCGGCGGGGCACCGACAGGGTCGGATCGGTGGTGTTCTCGCCCACGTGACCCCCCGTTCACCGCGCCGATGGGCCGCTGCGCCCGACCCTGATCCGACAGAGCCTAGTCCGGAAGGGACCAGTCGATTGGCGATCCGCCCTGTTCGACCAGGAGGGCGTTGGCGCGGGAGAACGGCCGGGAGCCGAAGAACCCGCGACGGGCGGAGAGCGGCGAGGGGTGGACGGACTTGATCGCGGGCACGCCGTTGAGCCGCGGCTCCAGGTTCTGCGCATGCCGGCCCCACAGGATGGCGACCAGCGGTCCGCCGCGGCGGCCGAGCACGTCGATCGCTCGCCCGGTGACCTCCTCCCAGCCCTTCTTCGAGTGGGAGGCGGGGGCCCCGGGACGCACCGTCAGCGAGGTGTTGAGGAGCATCACCCCGCGGTCGGCCCACGTCGAGAGGTCGCCGTGCTCGGGCATCTTCAGGTCGAGGTCGGTGGCCAGCTCGGCGTAGATGTTCCGCAGCGAAGCGGGCAGGGGACGTACGTCCTTCTCGACCGCGAAGCTGAGCCCGATCGGGTGCCCGATGGTCGGGTAAGGGTCCTGGCCGACGATGAGGACGCGTACGTCTCGCAGCGGTCGCCGGAAGGCGTTGAAGATCCGGTCGCCGTCGGGAAGATAGGGGCGCCTGGCCGCCAGCTCCTCGCGCAGGAAGCGGCCCATCTGCTCTATCTGCGGCTCGGCCGGTGCCAGCGCCTCGGCCCAGTCGGCAGCCATCAGACCCTTGTCCACGAGTCCTGCCAGTGCGCTCATTCCCTCAACATATCGTTCGCCACGCCCAGGGACCCTGGATAGGTTGGGTCGTATGAAGTTCGGACTCTTCATCCCGCAGGGATGGCGCTTTGACCTCGTCGGGATCGACCCGGCAGACCAGTGGACCACGATGAAGGACCTGGCGCTCCACGCCGACGGCGGGAGCTGGGAGTCGATCTGGGTCTACGACCACTTCCACACCACCCCGGAGCCCTCGGACCAGGCCACGCACGAGGCCTGGACGCTGATGGCGGGCCTGGGCGCGGTCACCTCGCGGGTGCGGCTCGGCCAGATGTGCTCCTGCATGTCCTACCGCAACCCCGCCTACCTCGCGAAGGTCGCCGCGACCGCCGACCACGTCAGCGGCGGCCGGATCGAGATGGGCATCGGCGCGGGCTGGTACGAGCACGAGTGGCGGGCCTACGGCTACGGCTTCCCGGAGGCGCGCGACCGGCTCGGGATGCTCCGCGAGGGCGTCCAGATCTTCCAGCAGGCCTGGACCAAGGGCGTCTCGTCGCTGGACGGGAAGTACTACGAGGTCGACGGCGCCATCTGTCAGCCGCTGCCGATCCAGAAGGGCCGTTCCGGGATCCCGCTGTGGATCGCCGGCGGTGGCGAGAAGGTGACCCTGAAGATCGCCGCGCAGTACGCCGACTACACCAACTTCGCCGGCGACCCGGAGACGTTCCAGGCGAAGTCGGAGATCCTGCGCGGCCACTGCGAGAACCTCGGTCGCGACTTCGCCGAGATCACCCGCTCCGCCAACTACAACGTCTTCATCGGCGAGACCGAGAAGGACGCCCAGGACAAGATCGACTGGTACGCCGACCACCTCACCAAGTCCCTCGGCGAGGCCGCCGGCGCGGAGCACGCGCGCCGCAGCGGGAGCCAGGGTCTGGTCGGCACGCCCGAGCAGATCGTGGAGAAGCTGAAGGCGATGGAGGAGCTGGGGATGACGTACGCCATCACCTACTTCGGCGACGCCGCCTACGACCGCTCCTCGATCGAGCTCTTCGAGTCGAAGGTCGTGCCCGAGCTCGTCTGAGCGACGCCTGCCGACACCGCCACGGACGTTTACAACGCGGTGGCGGGCCGGTAGGAAGTCGTACATGAAGATGACGACCCTCCTCGGGGGCGCGGCGGTTGCCGCTGCCGTGGTCGCCGCGCGCGACCTGACCCAGCGCAAGCACGCGATCCTTCGGAACTTCCCGGTGATCGGGCACGCGCGCTACCTGATGGAGAAGATCGGGCCGGAGCTGCGGCAGTACATCGTCGCCGACAACGACGAGGAGCGTCCGTTCAGCCGTGACCAGCGGCGCTGGGTGTACGCCTCGTCCAAGGAGCAGAACAACTACTTCGGCTTCGGCACCGACAACGACATCGAGCACACGCAGGGCCACATCCACATCAAGCACCGTACGTTCGCCGACAGTCTTCCCGACGACCACGACCGGGCCGCCAGGCTCCCGTCGGCGAAGGTGCTCGGTGGCCCACGCGGGCGCGCGAAGGCGTTCCGTCCGGACTCGGTGGTCAACATCTCGGCGATGTCGTTCGGGTCGCTGTCCGGACCGGCGATCACGGCGCTCAACCGGGGCGCGTTCAAGGCCGGCGCGATGCACAACACCGGCGAGGGCGGCATCTCGCCCTACCACCTCGAGGGTGGGGCGGACCTGGTCATGCAGATCGGCACGGCCTACTTCGGGTGCCGCAACGCCGACGGCAGCTTCTCGATCGACCGGTTGAAGGAGCGGGTGGCCACGGCGCCGGTCAAGGCCATCGAGATCAAGCTGTCCCAGGGCGCGAAGCCGGGCCTCGGTGGGCTGCTCCCCGCGGCCAAGGTGACCCCGGAGATCGCCGCGATCCGCGGCATCGAGGTCGGCAAGGACTGCGCCTCACCGTCTCGGCACTCGGCCTTCTCCGACGTCGACTCCATGCTCGACTTCGTCGAGATGATCGCCGCCGAGACCGGGCTGCCGGTCGGCATCAAGTCGGCGGTCGGGGAGATGGAGTTCTGGCGGGAGCTCGCCGCCAGGATGCGGACGGGGGAGCGGGGCGTCGACTTCGTCACCGTCGACGGCGGCGAGGGCGGCACCGGTGCCGCGCCGCTGATCTTCTCCGACGCGGTCGCGATGCCCTACCGGATCGGCTTCTCCCGGGTCTACGGCACCTTCGCCGAGCTCGGCCTGACCGACTCGATCACCTTCATCGGGTCGGCCAAGCTCGGCCTGCCGGAGAATGCCGCCGTCGCCTTCGCGCTCGGCGCGGACATGATCAACGTCGGCCGCGAGGCGATGATGTCGATCGGCTGCATCCAGGCCCAGAAGTGCCACGACGACACCTGCCCGACGGGCGTGGCGACCCAGAGCAAGTGGCTCTCCGGCGGCCTGGACCCGCTGGACAAGGGTGACCGCTGCGCCAGCTACCTGCGTACGCTGCGCAGGGAGCTGACGAAGGTCTCCGCCGCCGTCGGCGTCGCCCACCCCGGCCTGATCACGCCCCGCGACATCGAGGTCATGAACGGCGACTACGAGTCACGCACCCTCGCCGGCGTCTACGGCTACAAGGACCACTGGGGTGCCCTGGGCCCCGAGGTGGTCGGCGAGCTGCTCGACGTCGTGCACCCCCACCGCACCTTCAACGAGAAGCCGACGACCGCCTGAGGCTCAGGACTCGTCGGCGAAGCGGGCGCCGATGGACTCGCGGATCATGTCCATCTGGCGCATCAGGCTGAGCGTCTGGCTGTGCGGCACCAGCGGGGACTCCAGGAGGCCCTCGCGCAGGCAGCGCTGCACCTCGACGATCTCGTTGCCGTACGCAACGCCGATGACGGGCTCGTCGCCGACGATCTCCACCGGCTCGCTCCCGTCGGCGGGCTTGAAGACCGCCGAGGACGGGTGATGGAAGTCGGTCAGCTCGATGCGGCCCTGATCGGTGGCGATCGCGGCCGAGCGGGAGGAGTAGGACGTGACCGACGAGACCATGGTGGAGAGCTCGTTGCCGGCGTACTTCCCGGTCATCACCAGGTCGAGGTCGAAGGTGCCGCCGTCGGCGCCCGTCCCCAGGTTGGCCTGCGCGGTCAGCGAGCGGGCCTCGCCGAAGAGCAGGTGGGCGAAGGTGAGCGGGTAGATGCCCATGTCGAGCAGCGCGCTGGCGCCGAGGGCCGGGTCGAGGAGACGCTGGTGCTGCTCGGGGTCGGCGACGAAGCCGAGCTCGGCGTGCACGTGACGGGGGGCCCCGAAGCGGCCGGACTTCACGTCGGCGACCAGGCGCCGGATGATCGGGTTGGTCGCCATCCACATGGCCTCCATGAGGAACAGCTTCCTGGAGGCGGCCAGGTCGGCCATGGTCTGCGAGTCGGCGGCGTTGAGCGTCAGCGCCTTCTCGCACAGCACGTGCTTGCCGGCCTCGAGGACGAGGGTCGCGTGCTCGAGGTGGTGGGAATGGGGGGAGGCGATGTAGACGACGTCGACGTCCTCGTCGGCGGCCAGCTCCTCGTAGGAGCCGTGCGCGCGGACCGGGCCGTCGGCGGCGGCGTACTCCTTCGCGAACGTCTCTGCGGACTCCTTGCTCCGTGAGCCCACGGCCACGAGTTGGCCGTCGGGGACGAGCATCAGGTCGGTGGCGAGGGAGTGGGCGATCCGGCCGGTGCCGAGAATTCCCCACCTGATCGGGTCAGAGTTGGTGGTCACGCGTCGACTCTAGCCACCTGCGCTGGTCTCCGCGCTTCGCGCGGTCACTTCCTCGCTCGGCGCGAGCGGAGGAGCAGGCTCGCCGCTCGACCTCGCTCCGGTCGTCTCAGCGGCTGTTGGGCGGAAGGACGCTTTTGTTGTGGTTGCCCGGCACCGCGGCGAGCTCCTCGAGGAAGGTGTCGGCCCAGTGGCGTACGTCTCGGGCGGCGACCTGCTTACGCATCGCCCTCATCCGGCGGGTGAGCTCCTTCGGCTCGGCCTCGTAGGCCTCCAGGAGCGCGGCCTTCATCCCGTTGATGTCGTAGGGGTTCACCAGCCAGGCCTGGCGCAGCTCCTCGGCCGCGCCGGCGAACTCGGAGAGCACCAAGGCGCCGTCGTCCTCGTAGCGGCAGGCGACGTACTCCTTCGCGACCAGGTTCATGCCGTCGCGGTAGGGGGTGACGACCATGATGTCGGCCGCGCGGTAGAGCGCGGCCATCTCGGCCCGGGGGAGACTCGTGTGGAGGTAGGAGATGGCCGGGCGGCCGATGCGGCCGAGGTCGCCGTTGAGGCGGCCGACGAGGCGGTCGATGTCGTCGCGGAGCTTGCGGTACTGCTCGACGCGTTCGCGGGAGGGCACCGCGACCTGGACGAAGATCACGTCCTCGACGTCGAGCTTGGTGTCGCGCAGCAGCTCGCCGAAGGCGCGCAGCCGGGCGTGGATGCCCTTGGTGTAGTCGAGCCGGTCGACGCCGAGCATGATCTTCTTCGGGTCGCCGAGCTGCTGGCGGATCTCCTTGGCGCGCTGGTTGACGCCCTCGTCGTGCGCCATCTCGTCGAAGCCGACGAAGTCGATCGAGATCGGGAAGGCGGCCGCGTGCACGGTGCGCCCGTCGGGGAGATAGACCAGGTCGCGATGGGTCTTGTGGCCGACGCGCTGGCGCACCAGGCGGACGAAGTTCTGGGCGGCCTGGGGGAGCTGGAAGCCGACCAGGTCGGCACCGAGCAGCCCCTCGAGCAGCTGTCTTCGCCAGGGGACCTGCTGAAAGAGCTCGGCCGGGGGGAACGGGATGTGCAGGTAGAAGCCGATGCGCAGGTCGGGGCGGAGCTCGCGCAGCATCTGCGGGACCAGCTGGAGCTGGTAGTCCTGGACCCAGACGGTCGCGCCCTTGGCGGCCACCTCGGCGCACTTCTCGGCGAACCGCTTGTTGACACGCTGGTAGCCGTCCCACCACTCGCGGTGGAACTCGGGCTTGGCCACGACGTCGTGGTAGAGCGGCCACAGGGTGCCGTTGGAGAAGCCTTCGTAGTGCTCCTCGATGTCCTGGGCGCTCATGGTCATCGGCAGCAGGTGGAGCCCGTCGTCCTCGAACGGCTCGAGGTCCTCGTCGGTGCCGCCCGGCCACCCGATCCAGACGCCGTCGTTGGCCCGCAGGACCGGCTCGAGAGCGCTGACCAGACCTCCCGGCGAGCGGCGCCACGCCTTCGTGCCGTCCGGCATCTCCACTCGATCGACGGGGAGCCGATTGGCCACGATTACCAGGTCAGCCTGCACATCTCCGACTGTAATGGACCGGAGCCAGGTTCGGTGCGGTGCCGTTCCACTGGGTACTCTGCGGTCCCTCACAGGAATACCTGTCGAGTAACACGCCGAAGGGTGAACCACAGCGGTGTAGTTCGGCGCGTTAGTCTGTGGCCAGATGCAGACGACACCGGGGGACGAGGAATGAGCGCTGTCAACGTGCAGGTCACAGGCCCAGGCGAGGACCCCGCGAGCCTCAGCGAGCGCGACAAGCAGATCCTTGACTTCGAGCGCCAGTGGTGGAAGTACGCCGGCGCCAAGGAAGCTGCCGTGCGCGAGGCGTTCAACATGTCCGCCACCCGCTACTACCAGGTGCTCAACGCTCTGATCGACAAGCCGGAGGCCCTCGAGGCCGACCCGCTCCTGGTGCGCCGCCTGCGACGGCTCCGTGCGGCCCGGCAGCGTCAGCGCTCGGCGAGACGGCTCGGCTTCGAGGTCTGAATGATCAGCGGGGTACGTCCGTCGAAGGGGGAGCGTGGCGTCGCGCTTCCCGCGCCCGTCATCGCGCTGAGCGTGGTGGCCGTCGTCGTCGCGGTGATCGTCTTCTGGGTCACCGGCGGCGACGGAGACGGCCGGGACGAGAAGATCGCCCAGACCGGTGGCAGCCCGTCGGCCTCGGCGTCCGCCTCGCCGAAGGCCGCCAAGGCCGAGGAGAAGAAGCCGGCCAAGGCGGAGCCCTCACCGGTCGACCGTGCCAAGGTCAGCGTCGAGGTCTACAACCAGTCCAACATCGCCGGCCTGGCCGGCGATGTCGCGGCGAAGGCGACCACGGTCGGGTGGAACGTCGTCGGCGAGGACAACTGGATGGGCTCCGTCCCGGAGAACACCGTCTACTACCCGAGCGGGATGAAGCGCGAGGGCCAGCAGCTGGCCGACGACCTCGGCATCAAACGCACCCATCTGTCGGTGGAGGGCTCGATGAAGGGTGACCGGCTGACGGTCATCCTGACCGGCGCCCTCTGACGGGTTCCGGCCGTTCTCGACGGTGTGTGATCTGTCGCACGGCTCGGCATTCCCGGTCGGCTCGGAGGTCGTTGCCGTGTCACAGTTGGGGCATGGCCGAACTCCAGCTTGATGGCACAGCAGGAGAGCAGAAGTACGCCGCGATCGCGGCTGCTGCCGCCGAGACCCTCGTCGGTCTCGACTTCGACGGCACGCTCTCGCCGATCGTCGAGGACCCCGCCTCGGCCCGGATCCACCCGGACGCGGCCTCGGTTCTGATCGCGCTCGCGGCCCGGGTGAAGGCGGTCGCCATCGTCACCGGCCGCCCGGCTGGACAGGTCGTCGAGCTGGGCGGGCTGGCCGCGATCGCGGACTCGTTCGCGGAGCTCGGCAAGGAGCTGTACGTCTTCGGGCAGTACGGCAACGAGCGCTGGAGCGGCTCGGACCGGGTCGTCGTCGGCCCGCCGCCGCCCGAGGGGCTGGGTGCCTTCGAGGCGGCGCTCCCGGCGGTGCTCGCCGCGCACGGGGCGCAGGACGCCTACATCGAGGAGAAGGGTCTCGCCGTCGGGGTCCACACGCGCCGGTTCCCCGACCCCGACGCCGTCACCGCGCGCCTGCTTCCGCCGCTGACCGAGCTGGCTGCCGAGCACGGACTGATGATCGAGCCCGGCAAGCAGGTCATCGAGGTACGTGCCCCCGGCATGCACAAGGGTCACGCCATCGAGACGCTGATCTCGGTGGTCGAGCCGGGCGCGATCCTGTTCGGTGGTGACGACCTGGGTGACATCGAGGCGTTCGAGGCCGTCAAGGCGTGGGGAAAGACCACCGGGTCGCCGACGCTGCTCGTCTACTCCGAAGCCGGGCCCGACCGTGGACCGCTCGCCGGACTGGCCGATCTCGAGGTCGCCGGACCGGAGGGTGTGCTGGGGCTGTTGCTTCGGCTGGCTGACGACGCAGCGGCTGTGTAACAGCGTGGCACAGCTCGCGCCGTCCGCTGACAGCGAACAAGTTAACCGGAGGGAACATCCGGTTGCCCCCAGAAGTTGAGCCAGTATCACTCAACTTTTCTAGGAGGGTCCGCATGGACAAGCTTCCTGTGCTGTTCGTCTCGGATGCCGTGGTCCTGCCGGGGATGGTCGTGCCCATCGAGCTCGACGAGGCCGCGCAGGCTGCCATCGATGCCGCCCGGGCGGGCTCGGAGAGCCGGCTGCTGGTGGCGCCGCGGCTGGGGGACCGGTATGCGACGTACGGCGCCGTGGCCACGATCGAGCGCGTCGGCCGCTTCCGGGGCGGTGAGCCCGCGGCGGTGCTGCGGGCCGTCGGCCGGGCGAAGATCGGGTTTGGCGTGACCGGGCCCGGTGCCGCGCTCTGGGTCGAGGTCGAGCCCGCCACGGAGACGACGACCGAGCACGCGAAGGAGCTGGCCGAGGAGTACAAGCGGCTGGTCGTCGCGGTGCTCCAGCGTCGCGAGGCCTGGCCGGTCATCGACCAGGTCAACCGGCTCACCGAGCCGTCCGAGATCGCCGACACGGCCGGCTATGCGCCCTACCTCGACGACGAGGCCAAGCGCGAGCTGCTCGAGACCCCGGACGTCGAGGAGCGGCTCGAGAAGGTGATCGCCTGGGCCAAGGACCACATCGCCGAGTCCGAAATCAGCGACAAGATCGCCGAGGACGTCCGCGAGGGCATGGAGAAGACGCAGCGGGAGTTCCTGCTGCGCCAGCAGCTCGCCGCGATCCGCAAGGAGCTCGGCGAGGGCGAGCCCGAGGGCTCCGACGACTACCGGGCCCGCGTCGAGGCCGCCGATCTTCCCGAGGCCGTACGTGAGGCCGCGCTGCGCGAGGTCGACAAGCTCGAGCGTGGCTCCGAGCAGAACCCCGAGACGGCGTGGATCCGCACCTGGCTCGACACCGTCCTGGAGCTGCCGTGGGGCGTGGTCACCGAGGATTCCACCGACGTGACCGCCGCCCGCGAGGTGCTCGACGCCGACCACCACGGCCTCGAGGAGGTCAAGGACCGGATCGTCGAGTACCTGGCGGTCAGGGCCCGGCGGGCCGAGCGTGGTCTGCAGGTCATCGGTGGCCGTGGCTCGGGTGCGGTCGTGCTGCTGGCCGGTCCTCCGGGAGTCGGCAAGACCTCGCTCGGTGAGTCGGTGGCGCGCTCGCTCGGACGGAAGTTCGTCCGGGTCGCGCTGGGTGGTGTTCGCGACGAGGCCGAGATCCGCGGTCACCGGCGCACCTACGTCGGCGCGCTGCCCGGCCGGATCGTGCGGGCCGTCAAGGAGGCCGGCTCGATGAACCCGGTCGTGCTCCTCGACGAGGTCGACAAGGTCGGATCCGACTACCGGGGTGACCCCGCGGCCGCACTGCTGGAGGTGCTCGACCCGGCGCAGAACCACACCTTCCGCGACCACTACCTCGAGCTCGACCTGGACCTCTCCGACGTGCTCTTCATCGCGACGGCCAACGTCGTGGAGCAGATCCCGAGCGCGCTGCTGGATCGGATGGAGCTGGTCACGAGCGACGGCTACACCGAGGACGACAAGGTCGCGATCGCCCGCGACTTCCTGCTGCCCCGGCAGCTCGAGCGGGCCGCGGTGACGCCTGCGGAGGTCACGGTCGCCGACGAGGCGCTGCGTGAGCTGGCCGCGAACTACACCCGCGAGGCGGGCGTACGTCAGCTCGAGCGGTTCATCGCCAAGGCGCTGCGCAAGGCGGCGACGAAGCTGGCCACCGGTGCGGAGCACGTCGAGGTCGATCTGGACAACCTCAAGGACCTCGTCGGACGGCCCCGGTTCACGCCGGAGTCGGCGGAGCGTACGTCGGTCCCGGGTGTCGCCACCGGACTGGCCGTCACGGGGCTCGGTGGGGACGTGCTCTTCATCGAGGCGTCGGCGTCCGACGGGCAGACCGGGCTGAACATCACCGGTCAGCTCGGCGAGGTGATGAAGGAGTCCGCGCAGATCGCGCTCTCGTTCGTGCGCTCGCACGCGGCCGAGCTGGGCGTCGACCCGGTCGTGCTCGACCGCTCGCTGCACGTCCACGTGCCGGCAGGTGCGGTGCCCAAGGACGGGCCGAGCGCCGGCATCACCATGGTCACCGCGCTGACCTCGCTCGCGACGGGTCGCCCGGTGCGCAGCGAGGTCGGCATGACCGGTGAGGTCTCCCTCTCCGGCCGGGTGCTGCCCATCGGCGGGCTCAAGCAGAAGCTGCTCGCCGCTCAGCGGGCCGGTCTGACCGAGGTCTTCGTGCCCCAGCGCAACGAGCCCGACCTGGACGAGGTGCCGGAGGACGTGAAGCAGGCGCTGAAGATCAACCTGGTGAGCGATGTCAGGGATGTCGTACGCGGCGCACTGGCGCCCGCCGAGGGAGAGGCCACCACGCAGAGCACGGTGGCCGCTGCCTGACCGGATCGTTCCGGATGCTGCCCGCTTGGTGCCTCGTGCATCGAGCGGGCAGCTCGCACACTGGAGGCATGGGTAACCGGGCGCTTCTCGTCATCGACATCCAGGAATCCTTTCGCCAGAAGGACTCGTGGGAGCAGACCCTTCACCTCGACATCGCCGAGCGCGCCGACCGGCTGGTGAGCCTCGCGCGTGCCGCGGGCGACCTGGTCGTGTGGGTGCTCCACACCGAGCCCGGCAGCGGCGGTGCCTTCGACCCGGACTCGGGTCACGTGCGCTACCTCGAGGGGCTCAGCGGCCCGCGGGACGGCGATGTCGAGGTGCGTAAGACTTCGCACAACGCCTTCACCACCACCAACCTCCAGCAGGTGCTGACCGAGCACGGCGTCACCGAGCTCGTGGTCTGCGGGATCCGCGCCGAGCAGTGCGTCGAGACCACGGCGCGGATCGGCTCCGACCTCGGCTACCGGATCACCTACGTGGCCGACGCTGTCACCACCGAGCCGCTGGGCGGGCTGTCGGCCGAGGAGGTCGTGGAACGGACGAAGCTCGTGCTCAGCGGCCGGTTCGCCGAGATCGCGACCATCGCCGAGCTGGAGGCTGTGGCAGCATCTGCGGCGTGAGCAAGGTCGTGTTCGTGCTGCTGCCCGGCGTACATCTGCTCGATCTCGCCGGGCCGGCTCAGGCGTTCCACACCGCGGGCAACCTGGGTCATCCCTACGACCTCGTCTACGTCGCCGGTGCCGGGCCGGGGGAGGTGCTCTCGGCCCAGGGGCTGCCGTTGGCGGCGACGGCGGAGTGGCCCGACCTCGACCCCGGTGACCTGCTGCTCGTGCCGGGCTGGAAGGCGGCGTACGACCTCGTCGCCGGGCCCCGGCTCACCCCCGAGGCCGCCGAGCGGCTGCGTGCCCATCATGCGGCCGGGGGTGAGGTGGCGAGCGTCTGCGCCGGTGCCGACGCCCTCGGCCAGGCGGGTCTCCTCGACGGGCGCCTGTGCACCACCCATCACGATCTCCAGGACGCGCTGGCCCGGCGCTACCCGAAGGCCCGGGTCGTGCGCGACGTGCTGTTCACCGGCGATGACCGGATCGTGACGTCGGCCGGCATCGCCAGCGGCATCGACCTGAGCCTGCACCTGCTCGCGATGCGCCACGGGCCGGCACTGGCGGCGCGGGTCGCCCGTGACATGGTCGTCTACGCGCGGCGTAACGGCGACCAGCCGCAGGAGAGCGTCCTGCTGCGCCACCGCAACCATCTCGACGACACCGTCCACCACGTGCAGGACGTCATCGACGCCCGGTTCGCCGAGCCGCTTCCGCTCTCCGGCCTGGCCGAGGGCGCGGGTGTCAGCGAGCGCACTCTGACCCGTGCCTTCGTACGCGCCACCGGTCTCACCCCGCTCCGCTACCAGCAGGCGCTTCGCCGAGAGCGTGCCGACCACCTGCTCGCTGCCGGCACGACGATGGAATCGGCCGCTCGAGCGGTGGGCTTCGACGACGCCCGGATGCTGCGCCGCCTCCGCGCCCGCTGACTGTTGGTCCAAGTGGTGGACACATGGTCCACGGAGTGGAACCCGAGTGTGTGGGGTGCCGGATACCTGCCGTACGATCGCTACTGCTCATCGAGAGGGACTGAGGGAACGGCCCAGTGAAGTCCCGGCAACCGACCGCGAGCCTCCTCCCGACCACGGGCAGGGCGCGGAGCAGGTGCTAATTCCGGCCCGGCGCGAGAGACGTGATCGGGGAAGATGAGGAGGAGGTTTCTCATGAGCGCTGCGACCACGGAGACGAAGGGCCTGCGCGAGGGTGCTTTCGGCAACGCCTCGGCGCTGTCGTGCCGGGAGTGCGGCCACCAGATCGACCTCGGTCCGCACTACGCCTGTCCGGAGTGTTTCGGGCCACTGGAGGTGGCCTATGACTTCCCGGCCGTGACCCGCGAGGAGATCGAGGCCGGACCCCGCAACATCTGGCGCTACAAGGCGCTGCTGCCGGTGCCCGACGACATCGAGCAGAGCCCGAACACCGAGCCCGGCTTCACCCGGCTCCTGGACGCGAAGAACCTCGCCAAGGAGCTCGGCGTCGAGAAGATCTGGGTGAAGGACGACTCGACCAACCCGACCAACTCCTTCAAGGACCGCGTCGTCGCGTGCGCGCTGAGCGCCGCCCGCGAGCTCGACGCCAAGGTCTTCGCCTGCCCCTCGACCGGCAACCTGGCGAACGCGGTCGCCGCCGCGGGCGCCCGCGCCGGGATCCCCACCGCGGTCTTCATCCCGAGCAACCTCGAGCAGCCCAAGCAGGTCAACTCGGCCGTCTTCACCGACAACCTGATCGCCGTCGACGGCAACTACGACGACGTCAACAAGCTCGCCCAGGAGATCGCCGCGGAGGAGGACGGCTGGGCGTTCGTGAACGTCAACGTACGTCCCTTCTACGCCGAGGGCTCCAAGACCCTCGGCTTCGAGATCGCCGAGCAGCTCGGCTGGCGCCTGCCCGACCAGATCGTCATCCCGGTGGCTTCCGGATCCCAGCTGACCAAGGTCGACAAGGCTTTCAAGGAGCTGATCAAGCTCGGTCTGGTCGAGGAGAAGCCCTACCGGATCTTCGGTGCCCAGGCGACCGGCTGCAACCCGGTCGCGACCGCGTTCAAGGCCGGCGTCGACGCCATCCGCCCGGTCAAGCCCGACACCATCGCCAAGTCGCTGGCCATCGGCAACCCGGCCGACGGCATCTACGTTCTCGACGCCACCCGCTCCTCCGGTGGTGCGGTCGAGGAGGTCACCGACGACGAGATCCGCGCGGCGATCGTGCTCCTGGCCCGCACCGAGGGCATCTTCACCGAGACCGCCGGCGGCACCACCCTCGCGGTCACCAAGAAGCTCGTCGAGACCGGCGCGCTCGACCCGAGCCTGGAGACGGTGATCATCAACACCGGCCACGGCCTCAAGACCCTCGACGCGGTCAGCGGCATCGTCGGCCCCCGCGCCACCATCGCCCCCAACTACGACTCCTTCGAGGAGGCGGGGCTCTCTCAGGCGTAGGGCCGTGGATGTTCGTCTAGGTATGTAGCCGAACCGTCGCTTCCCGTGCGGAACTCCGCGAGGGAAGCGACGGTTTCTCTGCATACCTAGACGAACCAACCGCCCGTTCACCCTCGTGCGGTACACATGAGGAATGTGAGCAGCGCGAAGACGAGTGAAGAGGCCAGGTGGCTCGGTGTGGTCGCCGCCACCGCCGGAGTCGCCGGCGCGATCGGCGTGGTCGGGGCGGCGGCCGGTGCCGGGTTCGTGACGTTGCTGAAGAGACAGGCTGCGCACGCGCGCGATGTGATCGGCAAGCCTCTCGGCGAAGAGGCGATCGACGCCGACAAGGTCTACAGGAAGACCTACGGAGGTACGCCGGTAGAGCTGCTCGTCCTCGGTGACTCGATCGCCGCCGGGCTGGGCGCGGAGACCAAGGGCGGCACCCTCGGCGCCCGGCTGGCCAAGGGCACGGCCAAGGCGCTGCAGCGGCCGGTGCGGCTGCGTACGGCGGCCGTGGTCGGGGCCGAGACCTCCATGGTCCCCGCGCAGCTCGAGTCCCTGCCGGAGAGCTATCGCCCCGACGTCGCAGTGGTCATCGTGGGCGGGAACGACGTCACCCACCGGGTGCCGCAGAAGGACTCGACCCGGGTGCTCGGCGAGGTCATCGACGCGCTGCGCGAGCGCGGCGCCGAGGTGGTCGTCGGCACCTGCCCGGACGTCGGCGCGGTGCGGCCGCTACCCCAGCCGCTGCGCTCCCTCGGGCGCCGGATCGCCCGGCAGCTGGCCGACGGCCAGCGCGAGACCGCCCTGGCCCGGGGCGCCCACGTCGTGTCGCTCTCCGACGTCGTCGGCCCGTTCTTCATCACGAACCCCGACGAGATGTTCGCCATCGACCACTTCCACCCCAGCGCGATGGGCTACAAGCGCACCGCCAAGGCGATGTTGCCCTCCGTCCTGGCCGCCCTCGGCCAGGTCCACAAGGTCCCCTTCGGACACCACCTCCCCGAGCTCCCGCCCGAGGCGGAAGAGCCGCCAGCCCTTGAGGACGCCGACGACCCCGACCGGCAGCCCTGACCCCCAACCCCGATCCGGCGTGTCAGTCCCGGAAAACAGCGCCGAGTCGGCGCAAATGTCCCAAGCAGCTGGGACAGACGCGCCGACTCGGCGTGTGGTGGCGGGACAGATGCGCCGAGTCGGCTACTCGGTGTCGGCCTCGTCAGGACGCTTGCCGCCGGTGCTGAGCAGGTCAGCGGTGAGGCCGGTGGCGGCGCGGTAGTCGACGGTTCCGGCCGGCGTACGCGGCACGGACTCGACCAGCAGGACCAGCTTGGGCTCGTGAGCATCCCCGAGCACCGCTCGGGCGTGCTTGCGCAGGTCGGCGGCGGCGATCTCGGAGCCCGGGGTCAGCTGCACCAGCGCCGCGACCTGCTGGCCCCAGCGCGGGTGGGGCATGCCGAAGACCGCGGCATCGACGACGTCGTCGTGGGCGAGGAGCACGCCCTCGATCGTCTCCGGGTGGATCTCGAGGTCGCCGGTCCGCACCAAGGTCGCGGCCCGGCCGAGCAGCGTGATCGAGCCGTCCTCCTCGCGACGGGCGAGGTCGCCGGGGAAGGTCCAGCGCCGGTTGTCGATCAGCTTGATCGCGGTGGCCGAGCGGGCGTTGTCCTTGTAGTAGCCGAGCGCGGCCGGGCCGGAGCGGGCCAGCAGCCCCTCGACACCGGGAGCCGCCGGGGTGAGGTCGGGGGTGAAGACCTCCACCTCCGGGCCCACCATGAACCGCGCCTCACCGGGCGCGAGCGCCGAGCCGTCGTCGGCGCGGGACCCGGTGACGCCGGTCTCCAGGGTGCCGTAGGAGTCGACGATGACCCGCCGGGCGAACGCGTCGCGAAGCACGGAGAGAACGCCGTCGGAGAGCGGTGCCGCGGTGTTGGAGACGCCCGCGAGCGAGTGCAGCGGCCAGCGTTTCTTGCCGACGAGCCGCGCGGCGGCAACCGGCCGCGCCTGGGCGTCGCCGAGGAGGGTGATCGCGGTGGCGCCGGACTTCTCGGCGAGGTCGAGGAAGGCCTCGGCCGAGAAAGACTCAGAGGTGTCGAGCACCGCGGTGCCGCCGGCGACCAGCGCTCGCAGGAGCAGCAGTTGGCTCTGGCCGTGCAGCAGCGGCCCGCCGGCGAGCAGCACGACGCCCGAGTCGCGGGCGGCCGCCTCGGCGGCGAGGCCCTCGACCGACGGGATCGGCGCGTTGCGGCGGACGGTGTTCAGGGCCGCCCAGATCAGGTCCTCCTGGCGCCAGACCGCGCCCTTGGGGGTGCCGGTGGTGCCGGTGGTGAAGATGATGTGCCAGTCGCCGGGCGTACGCCCGACCGTCGGCCGCTCCTTGGAGGCCGCGGCGACCTTGGCGTCGTAGTCGGGGCCGAGGACCACCCGGTGAGCCAACGACAGCGAGAGCTCGTCGATGTCGTCGGTGAACTCGGGGGAGACGATGGCCGCGACGCAGTCGGTGGCGGCGTACGTCCTGGCGAGCTCGTCACGCCGGTAGGCGTGGTTGATGTTGACCGGGATCGTGCGGGCCTTGAGGCACCCGTAGAGGGCGTCGACCCACTCGATCCGGTTGGTCGCGTGGACGGCGACCTGGGCACCCGGCTCGAGGCCGACGCTCAGCAGGTGGTTGGCCAGGCGCGTGGCACGCTCGTCGATCTCGGCGTACGTGTAGGCGCGCTCGGTGGTGACGACTGCGGTGCGGTCGGGGATCGCATCGGCCATCGCTTCCAGGATGTCGGGCAGTGTGAGGGGGATCACGGCGGACACAGGGACGTCTGCGCCTTCCTTGGTTAGGGCCAGAGGTGGGGCGTACGACACCGGGCCGTACGTCGGATCAGCCGGCCGTCACCTACGCGCCTCGAGCAGCTCGGCAGCGACCGTAGCGCTCGCACGATAGTCCACCTTGCTGACCGGCGTGCGAGGGACTCGCTCCACGAGCAGGATGTCCTTGGGTACCTTGTAGGCAGAGATCAGGCTGCGGCAGTGCTCCCGAAGCGCGTCGATCGAGGTCGCGGCGCCCTCGCGGAGCTGCACGAGAGCGGTGACCTGCTGACCCCAGCGCTCGTGCGGCGTGCCGACGACCGCGGTGTCGAAGACGTCGGCGTGACGCAGCAGGACCGCCTCGACCTCCTCCGGGAAGACTTTCTCGCCGCCGGTGTTGATGCAGCCCGAACCGCGGCCCAGGACGGTGATCGAGCCGTCCTCCTCACGTCGCGCGAAGTCGCCCGGGATCGACCAGCGCTGCCCGTCGACCTCCTTGAACGTCGCCGCGGTCTTGACCGGGTCGTTGTAGTAGCCCAGCGGGATCGAGCCGGTGCGGGCGAGCATCCCGGTCTCGCCCGGCGCGCACGGCTTCAGCTCGGTGTCGAAGACCTGTACGTCCATCCCGACCTGGAACTTCGGGGCGGCCTGCGCACCCTCGTTGCCCTCGTCGACCTGCATGCCGGTCGCCCCGGACTCCGAGGCGCCGTAGGAGTCGAGGATGTAGCGGCCCGGCAGCGCCTCCCGGAGCTGGGCACGGACCCCTGCGGAGAGCGGGGCGGCGCCGTTCGAGACGGCGAACAGGCTGCTCAGGTCCCACCGTTCCGGTTCGCGCAGGATCGACTCAGCGACCGGGCGGCCCATCGCGTCGCCGAGGAAGGTGAGCGAGTTGACCCCAGCGGCCTGGACGAGGTCGAGGATCGTCTCGGCCGACCAGGCCGGCTCGGTGTAGAGCGCGACCGTGCAGCCGGCGACATGGCCGTTGCCCATGATCCACTGGCTGCCGCCGTGCATCATCGGGCCGCAGGCCAGCAGCACCATCGGCGTCTCCTGCGCCGCGGCCTCCTGGGCGAGCTGCTCGACGGTGTCGAAGGGCGCTCCGAAGCGGCTCGCGTTCAGTGCGGCTCGGATGATGTCCTCCTGGCGCCACACGACGCCCTTCGGCATCCCGGTGGTCCCGCCGGTGTAGATGACGTAGCGGTCGTCGGGGCTGCGCTCGATGTCGGGGCGCTCCTTGGGAGCGGCGGCCACCGCGGCGTCGTACTCCTCGCCCAGCACCAGCGTCGGGATCCCGAGCCCGAGCGCGGCGACCGCCTCGACGTGCTCGGGCCCGATGATCGCCATCATCGCGTCGGAGTTGCGGTAGAGGTGGTCGAGCTCGTCGTGGAGGTACTTGTGGTTGATGTTGATCGGCACCGCCCGCGCCTTCATGCACCCGTAGAAGGCGTCGACCCACTCGATCCGGTTGCGGGAGTGGACGGCGACGTGGTCGCCCGGCTCGACCCCCTGCGCGATGAGGTGGTTGGCCAGCCGGCTCGCGCGCTCGTCGATCTCGGCGAAGCTGTAGGCGTGTTCCATCGTGAACACGGCGGTGCGGTCGGGGACGGCGTCGGCCATCGCCTCGATGATGTCCGGAAGAGTGATCGGGGTCACAGCACCGAGTGTGGCAACTAGAACGTGTTCTCGTCTACCGATCGGGATGCAAAAACTTGCAGAGCGTCCCGGCGCCGGGCGAGATCGGTCCGCTCCGGCCGTGCGCGCAGGGCGCGATGGCGTCCGCATAGGGCTCGATGGCGGCCCGGCGACGCCCTGACGGCCGAGACACGGCCACATCGACACCGCCGACCTCGGGTCCATCGCCGCCGGCCCTGCCCACCTGATTGTTGCGCTGCCCTATCGTGGGCCCGTGCCCGAGATGACCTTCCGAGACGCCACTTTCGACGACGTGGACGCCCTGGTCGGGCTGATCGAGTCGGCCTACCGCGGCGATGCCTCCCGCGCCGGCTGGACCACCGAGGCCGACCTGCTGGCCGGCCAGCGGACAGACCCCGAGGGTGTACGCGACGTGATCACCGCGCCTGGCTCCCGGCTCCTGGTGGCCGAACGCGCAGGCGAGATCGTTGCCTGCTGCCAGCTGCAGAAGCGCGAGGCGTACGTCTATTTCGGCATGTTCTCCGTCTCGCCGACGCTGCAGGGCGCCGGTGTCGGCAAGGCCGTCATGGCCGAGGCCGAGCGGATCGCGGGCGAGTGGGGTGCGGAGGAGATCCGGATGACGGTGATCCGCCAGCGCGAGGACCTGATCGCGTTCTACGAGCGGCGGGGGTTCGGGCGTACGGGGCGCTTCGAGCCGTTCCCTTATGGCGACGAGCGCTTCGGCGTGCCGCTGCGCGAAGACCTCGAGTTCGCGGAGCTCGCGAAGCCTCTCTGACTGTCGCGGCCCCGATTTTCTTGCACTCGCAGGGGTCGAGTGCTAAACATGAGGCTGGCACTCTTACCATGAGAGTGACAACAACCGGACCGGTGACGTTGAGGCGTCGCGAGCGGCAGGGAAGGGTTCTGCCGGGAGTGGCGTCGTCCGTCGCGGGCAACCCATCGGACCGGATCCAACGAACTTCCCAAGTGAAGGATCGCAGGAGCAATGCCGAAGCTCATCGCTTTCAACGAGGAGGCCCGTCGGGGTCTGGAGAAGGGTCTCAACACCCTCGCCGACGCCGTCAAGGTCACCCTCGGTCCCAAGGGCCGCAACGTCGTGCTCGAGAAGAAGTGGGGCGCCCCCACGATCACCAACGATGGTGTCTCCATCGCCAAGGAGATCGAGCTCGAGGACCCCTACGAGAAGATCGGTGCCGAGCTGGTCAAGGAGGTCGCGAAGAAGACCGACGACGTCGCCGGTGACGGCACGACGACCGCGACCGTTCTCGCCCAGGCGCTGGTCCGCGAGGGCCTGCGCAACGTCGCCGCGGGTGCCAACCCGGCCGGCCTGAAGCGCGGCATCGAGGCGGCCGTCGACGCCGTCTCCGAGCAGCTGCTCGCCCAGGCCAAGGACATCGAGACCAAGGAGCAGATCGCTGCTACCGCCTCGATCTCGGCCGCTGACACCACCGTCGGCGAGATCATCGCCGAGGCGATGGACAAGGTCGGCAAGGAAGGCGTCATCACCGTCGAGGAGTCGAACACCTTCGGGCTCGACCTCGAGCTGACCGAGGGTATGCGCTTCGACAAGGGCTACATCTCGGCCTACTTCGTGACCGACCCGGAGCGTATGGAGACCGTCCTCGACGACCCGTACATCCTGATCGTCAACTCGAAGATCTCCAGCGTCAAGGACCTGATCCCGGTCCTGGAGAAGGTCATGCAGACCGGCAAGCCGCTGGTCATCCTGGCCGAGGACGTCGACGGCGAGGCTCTCTCGACGCTGGTCGTCAACAAGATCAAGGGCACCTTCAAGTCCGTCGCCGTCAAGGCTCCGGGCTTCGGTGACCGCCGCAAGGCCATGCTGCAGGACATCGCGATCCTCACCGGTGGCCAGGTCATCTCCGAGGAGGTCGGCCTCTCCCTGGAGACCGCCGGCATCGAGCTGCTCGGCCAGGCCCGCAAGGTCGTCATCACCAAGGACGAGACCACCATCGTCGAGGGTTCGGGCGACCAGGGTCAGATCGAGGGCCGGGTCAACCAGATCCGCGCCGAGATCGAGAAGTCGGACTCCGACTACGACCGCGAGAAGCTCCAGGAGCGCCTCGCCAAGCTGGCCGGCGGCGTGGCCGTCATCAAGGTCGGCGCGGCCACCGAGGTCGAGCTCAAGGAGCGCAAGCACCGCATCGAGGACGCCGTCCGCAACGCGAAGGCCGCTGTCGAGGAGGGCATCCTCCCCGGTGGTGGTGTCGCGCTGATCCAGGCCGCGACCACCGCGTTCGAGAAGCTCGAGCTCGAGGGTGACGAGGCCACCGGTGCCTCGATCGTCAAGGCCGCCATCTCGGCGCCGCTGAAGCAGATCGCCATCAACGCCGGCCTCGAGGGCGGCGTCGTGGCGGAGAAGGTCGCCGGTCTTCCGGTCGGCCAGGGCCTCAACGCGGCCACGGGCGAGTACGTCGACCTGCTCCAGGCCGGCATCATCGACCCCGCCAAGGTGACCCGCTCCGCGCTGCAGAACGCTGCGTCGATCGCTGCGCTGTTCCTCACCACCGAGGCCGTCGTGGCCGACAAGCCGGAGAAGGCCGCCGCTGGTGGCGACCCGACCGGTGGCATGGGTGACATGGGCGGCATGGGCTTCTGAGTCCGTCCCGCTAGCTCCGCCAAGAGGGCCCCTCCTTCGGGAGGGGTCCTCTTCGTTTCCGGCCCGGGCGGGTACTCCAGGGAGTTTCCGTCGGTTACTCGCGGGTAAATGGACGGAAACTCCCTGGACTACGTCAGCGACACCACGCCTCCACGTGGATCCTGGCGCTCTCGACGTCACAGACCTGCGGTCGGGGACACCGGCTACGCTCGACGGCATGGGCCTGAGGGCGATGTCGGCGCTGGCGATCTCGGCCGTGCTTCTTGCCGGGTGCGGTGGTGAACCGGCCGCTTCGCCGCCATCCCGGTTGGCGACACCGACACCGCCGACCTCGGCGACACCCTCCTCGCCCACCCCGAGCCCGTCGGAGACGCTGCCGCCGGTGAACGACAAGGTCTCGCTCCCACAGCTGATGCGCGAGGAGTTCCCGGGCGGCGAGGTGCAGGTGCTGCGCGAGTCGGGCAGCACTGACGCCTACCGGCGCTTCGAGATCAGCTACCCGAGCGGCCCGCTGACGATCACCGGGGTGCTCTTCCGGCCGCGCGGCGAGGGCCCGTTCCCCGGCGTGGTCTTCGCCCACGGCCACATCGACATTGACATCTACGTCACCGGGCAGGGCCTGCGACGCGAGCAGGACCGGCTGGCCCGGGAGGGCTACGTCGTCCTGCACACCGACTACCGCGGCCACGCCGGATCCTCGCCCATCCCCGAAGGAACCGAGGAGGACGAGAGCCGCCTGGGCTACACGCGCGACACCATCAACGCCGTCCAGGCGATGAAACGGCTTCCGTACGTCGACCCCGACCGCACCGCGCTGCTCGGCCGCTCCATGGGCGGGGGAGTGGTGATGAACGCGCTCGTCGCTCAGCCGGGCCTGGTGCGTGCGGGGGTGACGTACGCGTCGATCTCCTCCGACATCGTCGACAACATCAACCGGTGGGCGGTGCCGTCGCGGCCGGAGGAGGTGGCCCGGCTCTACCGGCAGCACGGGGATCCGGAGCGCGAGCCGGAGTTCTGGGCGGGGCTGTCGGCCCGGACGTACTTCGACCGCATCGAGGTTCCGCTCCAGATGCACCACGGGACCGAGGACGAGTCCTGTCCGATCAGCTGGGCCTACACCACCCGGGACCTGATGGCGAGCGCGGGCGTGCGTCAGCGGCTGTGGGTCTATGAAGGGGAGCAGCACGCCTTCGGGCCACAGTGGGACCGCTCGATCAGGCGGGTGATCGCGTTCCTCGAGCGTCATCTGGGATGACCTGGTCAGATGGAAGGAGGGGGGCCCAGCGGTCCCATCTTTTTGGGGACTTTCGACACTGTCTCGACAACAGGTCGGTAACGCAACATTGGTGCTCCACACAGTGGCCGACTGCGGGGAAGCGTCTGGATCTGGGGGGCTTTGAAGCCCAAGGAAGTGTCCGGGTGAAGTTCTGCGGCGGCGGGCGGGGTCAGGGTCTTCGAGACCAGGGCCCCGCCTGCGTGTGTCAACCGCGTCCACGGATGACGCCCAGCGGTGAGGCATGATGGCGGCATGAGTGTGGACGTCGGACCGAAGACCGGGATGCAGCCGCCGCGGTCGCCCTGGCGCTGGCTCGCGGCCGTCATCGCCGTCGCGGTCGTGCTCGTCGCCGTCGTCGCCTCCTTCGGGCTCCTCGGCTCCGACGACACCGCTGAAGACCCCGTCGCCACACCACCCTCGCCGACCGCGACGGTCACCGAGACCGCGCCGGTCCCGTCGGCCTCCACCCCGGCCGGCGCCTCGGGAGCGACCGAGCTGAGCGTCGTCGCCGACGCCGCCCGATGCATTCCGCCCACGTCTAAGTGGCTCTCCCAGAATGCCGCGCTGGCCTTCGAGGGCACTGCCGAGAGCGTGAGCAAGAGCGAGGCCGTGCTGCGGGTGAAGACGTGGATGTACGCCGACGGCTTCGGCGGCACCGACACTGTCAGCATCACCCTGCCCCCGCCGAGCACCATCCCGATGCCCGAGTTCGAGAAGGGCAAGAACTACCTGGTCGCGGCCACGGGCGATGCCGAGGTCATCGGCTGCGGCTACAGCGACGCGAAGACTCCGAAGCTGCAGAAGCTCTACACCGCCGCGTTCAAGTGATCTCCGGGCTCCTCCTCGCTGCCGGCGCCGGACGCCGGATGGGCAAGCCGAAGGCGCTCGTCGACGACTGGCTGGTCCGGTCGGTCGGAGCACTGCGGGAGGGCGGCTGCGACGACGTGCTCGTCGTGCTCGGGGCGTCCGCCGAGGAGGCTCGGACGCTGCTCCCGGCGGGTCAGCGGGTCGCCGTCGCCGAGGACTGGGACGAGGGGATGGGGGCCTCGCTGCGCGTCGGTCTGGAGGCTCTCGGGCCGGACGTGCAGGCTGCCGTGGTCCATCTGGTCGACCTGCCGGACGTCGGCGCCGACGTTGTCGCCCGAGTGGTCTCGACGGCCTCGGCCACCGGGTTGACGCGGGCCGCCTACCACGGGGTTCCCGGCCATCCGGTGCTGATCGGGCGCGACCACTGGGACGGCGTCATCGAGGCAGCCGTCGGCGACCAGGGCGCCCGGGGCTATCTCCGGTCCCATGACGTACGTCTGGTGGAATGCGGAGACCTGGCCGGCGGAGACGACGTCGACCGCCGCTGACGGCGACTCGCTCCTACCCTCCTAAGAGGTTGTCCAACCCTCAGCCAACTCTGCGCGTTCTAGGCTCAGGTCATGGACCTGACGCCCCGGGAGATCGCCGACCGCCTGGCGGCGACGGGATATCTGGCCGATCCGGAGCTGGCGACGGTGACGTTCCTCGCGCTCAGGATGCAGCGTCCGCTGCTGCTCGAGGGTGAACCGGGGACCGGCAAGACCGCGCTCGCCGAGGCCGTCGCCGAGGCGTTCGACCTGCCGCTGGTCAGGTTGCAGTGCTACGAGGGGATCGACGCCACCCAGGCACTCTACGACTGGGACTTCGCCCGCCAGATCCTGCACCTGCGCGCCCTGGAGGCGGCCGGTGGTGCGGGCGAGGTGGAGGAGGCCGAGAAGTCGCTCTACGACGAGCGGTTCCTGCTCGCCCGTCCGGTGCTGGCGGCGCTGCGGCAGGCGCCCTCGGTGCTGCTCGTCGACGAGGTCGACCGCGCTGATGACGAGTTCGAGGCGTTCCTGCTCGAGGTGCTGTCCACCTATCAGGTGACGATCCCGGAGTTCGGGACGGTCGCCGCGACGGTTCCCCCGGTCGTCGTGCTCACCTCCAACCGCACCCGCGAGCTCCACGACGCCCTCAAGCGCCGCTGCCTCTACCACTGGATCGACCACCCGGGCCTGGACCGCGAGATCGAGATCGTACGCAGCCGAGCCCCCGAGGTCGCCGAGGAGCTCGCCCGCCAGGTGGTCACGGTGGTCCAGCAGCTGCGCGGCGCCGAGGGCGCGAACGCCCTGCTCAAGCCGCCGGGGGTCGCCGAGACTCTCGACTGGGCTCGCGCGCTGCACCACCTCGGCACGACCGAGATGAATCTGGAGAGTGCCGCAGCCACGCTCGGTGCGCTCGTCAAGCACCGCGAGGACGCCGATCGCGTCCGGGCGGCGCTGGATCGGCTGCTGGCGTGAGCGAGCGCAAGCGAGCGGCAATGGGCGTCAGGCCGCCGCGCCCGTACTCTCAGCTTTGCCCTACGGACGTGGTGGCATGGCCGTAGGACACGACGGGCCCGAGATCCTGCTCGGCTTCACCCGGGCGCTCAGGGCGGCCGGCGTGCCGGTGACCCAGGACCGCGCCCACGGCTTCCTGCAGGCGACCGCGATCGTCGGCGCCGGCGACCCGGCCGCGACCTACACGGCCGGCCGGGCGACACTGTGCGCCGGCCCCGACGACCTGCGCCGCTACGACCAGGTCTTCGAGGCGTGGTTCGGGCCGACCGCGAAGCTGCCGAGACCGCAGGGGCCGCCGCGTACGGTCTCGGTCACCTCCAGCCTTCCCGAGACCGAGCCGCAGGACGGCGAGGAGGAGGGGGAGGGCGCCGACGACATCATCCGGGCGCGGGCCAGCGAGATCGAGACCCTGCGCCACCGTGACGTCGCCGACCTCGACCCGGCCGAGCAGGAGCGGGTGGCCGCGCTGATCGCCCGGCTCCGCCCCCGCGCGCCACGAAGAAGGACGCCACGACAGGAGCAGTGGCGACGGGGCCGCGTCGATGCCCACCGCACCCTGCGGGTCAGCCTGCGACACCTCGGCGAGCCGGCCGGGATCCACTACCGCAGGCGCGGCGAGCGGCCGCGCCGCGTCGTGTGGCTGATCGACGTGTCCGGGTCGATGAGCTCCTATGCCGACGTGCTGCTGCGGGTGGCCCACCGGGTGAGCTCGACGAACCCGGCCAACGCCGTGTTCACCATGGGCACCAGACTCACCGACGTCACCCGCGCGCTGCGCCACCGGGATCCCGACCGAGCGCTCGTCGCGGCCGGCGAGGCGGTGCCCGACTGGTCGGGTGGCACCCGGCTCGGCGACGACCTGCAGGCGTTCCTGCGGCGCCATCAAGGACTGGCCAGAGGCGCGGTGGTGGTCATCGCGAGCGACGGCTGGGAGCGCGGTGACCCCGCGCTCCTGCAGGAGCAGACGGCGAGATTGCACCGTCTCGCCCATCGTGTGGTGTGGGTCAACCCACACCGTGGCAAGGTTGGATACGAGCCGCTGCAGCGAGGCATCGTCGCGGTGCTGCCGCACGTGGACGACTTCGTCGCCGGACATTCGCTGGCGACGTACGAGGATCTGGTGGAGGTGATCGCGCGTGCGTGACGTACTCGACGATCTGATGAAGTGGTGGGAGTCCGGCGAGACCGTGGCGGTGGCGACGGTGGTGGCGACGTTCCAGTCGGCGCCTCGGCCCCCGGGGGCCTCGATGCTCGTCGGCCCCGACGAGACCGCGGTCGGCTCGGTCTCCGGTGGATGTGTCGAGGGCGCCGTCTACGAGGTCGCCCGTGAGGTCGCCGCCTCCGGCATCCCGGAGCTCAACCGCTACGGCTTCTCCGACGACGACGCGTTCGCGGTCGGCCTGACCTGCGGCGGCATCCTCGACGTCTTCGTGGAGAAGGTGTCGAAGGAGACCTTCCCGGAGCTCGGCGAGCTCGCCGAGGACGTACGCAGCGGCACGCCCGTCGCCCTCGCGACCGTCATCGAGCATCCCGACCCCGAGATCCTGGGGCGCCGTGTCCTCATCCGCCCCGAAGGTGTCAAGGGATCCCTGGGGAGCGCCAGGATGGACGACGCCGTCCATGACGACGCGCTCGGCCTCCTGGCGCACGGCACCAACCAGACGCTCTCCTACGGCATCGACGGCGAGCGCCGCGGCGAGGGCATGCGCGTCTTCGTCTGGTCCTTCGCGCCCAAGCCCCGGATGCTCGTCTTCGGCGCGATCGACTTCGCCGCCGCCGTCGCCCGTGTCGGTGCGTTCCTCGGCTATCACGTCACCGTCTGCGACGCCCGCCCGGTCTTCGCCACCAACTCCCGCTTCCCCTCGGCCGACGAGGTCGTCGTCGACTGGCCCCACCGCTATCTGGGCGCCGAGGTCGAGGCGGGCCGCATCGACCAGCGCACCGTGATCGCCGTCCTCACTCACGACCCGAAGTTCGACGTACCTCTCCTCGAGGTCGCCCTCCGTCTCCCCGACATCGCCTACGTCGGCGCGATGGGCTCCCGTCGCACCCACGACGACCGCCTCGCCCGGCTCCGCGACGCCGGCCTCACCGACGAGGAGATCGCCCGCCTGAGCAGCCCCATCGGCCTCGACCTCGGCGCCCGTACGCCGGAGGAGACCGCCATCTCCATCGCGGCCGAGATCGTCGCCGGCCGTTGGGGCGGCTCGGGTGAGCGCCTGGCCACGACCACCGGACGGATCCACGAAGACCGTTAGACAAGAGCCACGATCTCGTTTGTTACGGTCGACGAGTGAAGAGAACATGGCAGATCGGTAATGTTCTGGCCCTGGTCTTTGCGCTTGTGGCCAACTTCCTGACGGGTGCGCAGATTCTCGATCTGCCACCGATCGGTGAGATATCGGACAGATACGCCACCTACCTGACACCGGCTGCCTACGCGTTCTCCATCTGGACTCTCATCTATCTGCTGCTGATCGTCTTCGCGGTCCATCAGGCGAGGGATCTTCGCCATCCGCGCGATGACAACGACCTCCCGCAGCTGCTCGGACCGCTCTTCATCGTCGCCAGCATCTGCAACGGCCTGTGGACCTACGTCTTCGTGAAGGAATGGATCGGTCTCTCCGTCGCTGTTCTGCTGACTCTCACCGCAGCGCTCTACGCCGCACTGTGGCGCCTGGGGGTGGGCACCTCCCGGCCGTCCACCAAGGACTTCCTCATGGTGTGGCTGCCGCTGATGCTCTACACGGGATGGGTGACCGCGGCGAGCATCGTCAACATCGCGACCTACCTCGACTCGAAGGATGTGACGGTCAGCCCCCTGGCCTCGATCGTGGTGATCGCGGTGCTCACCGTCGTTCTGCTGATCCTTCTGTTCGAGCGCAACCTGCGAGAGCTGCTGATCTCCTGCGCGTGGGCGCTGGTCGCGATCGGTCTCCGCCAGCTTCAGCTCTCGCAGAGTACGTGGGTGGCGATCGTGGCGCTGGTCTGCGCCGGAATCCTGGTCCTGGCGATGCTCTTCCACGCGATGGCTCGCGGATTGTCGTACGACGGCCACCCCGAGAGCGTTCGGGCCTGATCGTCAACGGGCCGAGTGGCCGACGTGGGCGCGCTACAGCTCCTTCTCGTAGTAGAGCGCCCTCGGGCCGGAGCCGCGGCCCTCGTGGTTGTCGAAGCCGAACTTCTCGTACAGTGCGCGGGCCGAGGTGTCGTCCTCGCTCGTCCCCAGGTCCATGTGCGTCGCGCCGCGGGCCTTCGCCTCGTCGATGATCGCCTGCAGCAAGATGGTGCCGAGGCCGTGCCCGCGGCGGTCGGGCACGATGTAGAGCTCGGCGAGATAGGCCTCGAGCTCGTCGGCCGTGGTCTGCCGGCGGAAGCGGGTGATGCCGTGGCCGACCGCGGGGTCGCCGATCAGCATCACCGTCGTGTCCCCGCCCTCGACGAGCCGGCTGAGGTGCCGGGCGAGCTCGTCGGCAGGAGGGGCGGGGTAGGCGTACTCGGTGTCGAAGTCGACCTGCAGCCTGGCCGCGGTCTCGAAGTCGGCCCAGGTCGTGGCGGTGCGCGTCGTCATGCACCCACTCTGACACCGCGGTGGGAGCCGCGATCGATCGTGGCGTGAGCGGGTACCGCCGAGGGGATCGTGAGGTGTGTCACAGGGTGCTACCTTGGCAGAACCCAGCCTCAATGGGCCGAGCTCCAAAGGGGGAGTGATGGTTCGTAGCGATCTGCAGGAGCGCCGCATCAGCGCGGCGCGGGCGTGGACCGCCTTCGTGGAGAGCGGCGACGCGGCCGAGGACTTCGTCCGGCCCGAGATCCTGACCAGCTGGACGCGTTCGGCGACGGCAGTGAAGCCGGATGTACGCGAGGCGCCGCTGGCCGACGAGGACGAGACCCGGGAGATGTGGCGCGGGTCGCCGCTCCAGGTGGCCGTCGAGCGGGTCGAGGAGGAGCTGCGCTGCACCGCCGACGACGGTGACCTGGTCATCGCGGTCACCGACCCCGACACCCGGGTGCTGTGGACCTACGGCGGCCGGGTGATGCGCCACAAGGCGGAGTCGGTCAACTTCGTGCCGGGCGGCCGCTGGGACGACGAGAGCGCCGGCACCAACGCGCTCGACCTCGCCAACCGCACCAACTCGCCGTCGATGGTCTTCGGCCCCGAGCACTATGCCGAGGTCGTGCACAACTGGGTCTGCTGGGCCGCGCCGCTCCACGACCCGGTCACCGGCAAGCACCTCGGTGTCCTCGACCTCTCCACGACCTGGGACCGAACGCACCCGATCGGGATGGCCACGGCCCGGGTGATGGCGCGCCTCATCGAGGGCGCGCTGCCGAAGATCCCGACCCCGCGGGAGGACGAGGCGATCGCCGAGCCTGGCCTGGTGCTGACCCTGCTGGGCACCGCGGAGACCTGGCTCGACGGCCAGCGGCTGCTGCTCAACCGCCGTCAGACCGAGATCCTCGCCCTGCTCGCGCTGCACCCCGAGGGCCTCTCGTTGGAGCGGCTGCACGCGATGGTCTACGGCGACCAGGCGGTCACCTTCTCCACGCTGAAGGCCGAGGTCTCCCACCTTCGCCATGCCCTGGGCGGCCAGGTCGCCTCGAGGCCCTACCGTCTGCTGATGCCGGTGGCGACCGACGTCGAGCAGGTCCTCGCCCTGATCCGGCACGGCCGGGTGGCGGGTGCGGTGGAGGCGTACGGCGGTGATCTCCTGCCCGGCACCAACAGCCCGGCGCTGGCCGAGATGGCCGACTACGTCGCGGTCGCGCTGCGCGAGGCGCTGATCGCCGACCCGCAGCCTGACGCGGTGCTGCGCTACAGCGAGCTGGCTCCCTACGACACCGAGGTCGTCGACGTCTGTCTGCGCCGCCTCGGCGCGAGCGCCCATCCGGCGTTGCCCCTGCTCAGGGCACGTTTGGCTGCCAGTCGCTGACCAAGAAGAGGTAACCGGCAGCAGCAGCCAACCGGAGCCCAACCCTGCGCGTCCTACTGTGATCTGGCCCACACAGTGACGTCTGGCAGGGAGACAACATGGCCCGGATCAGCATGCGCGTCGACGGTATGAAGGTCACCGACGACGTCGAACCGCGGACACTGCTCGTGCAGTATCTGCGCGAAGGACTCGGCAAGACCGGCACGGTGATCGGTTGCGACACCAGCAACTGCGGCGCCTGCACGGTCCATCTCGACGGCGACTCGGTGAAGTCGTGCAACGTGCTCGCGGTGCAGGCCGACGGATGCGAGGTGACCACGATCGAGGGGCTCGCCGACACTGTCGAGGGCGACCTGCACCCGGTCCAGGAGGCGTTCCGCGAGTGTCACGGCCTGCAGTGCGGGTTCTGTACGCCCGGCATGATCATGCAGTCCGTCGACCTGCTCACGCGCAACCCGCAGCCCAGCGAGGACGAGATCCGTGAGGGCATCGAGGGCAACCTGTGCCGCTGCACGGGCTACCACAACATCGTCCGCGCGGTGCAGTACGCCAGCGGCGGTCTCGACAGGCTCGACCACCGGAGGGATGCCGCCAACCCGCGCGGCGCGACCGAGGAGGTGGACGCGCTGTGACCGCCGTAGAGGCTCGTCCGGAGCAGACCAACGAGATCGGCCGCGACCGGCGCCGCAAGGAGGACGCGCGCCTGATCACCGGCCGGACCCGCTGGACCGACAACATCAACCTCCCCGGGATGCTGCACCTGGCGATGGTGCGCAGTCCCTTCGCCCACGCCCGGATCACCGGCATCGACACCAGCGCCGCGGAGGACTCCGAGGGCGTGGTGACCGTGCTGGCCGCCAAGGACTTCGACGAGACGCTCGGCGTCTGCATCAACGCCTGGCCGATCACGCCCGACCAGAAGACGCCGGCCCACCCGCCGATCGCCACAGACCGGGTCACCTTCGCCGGGGAGATCGTCGCGGTCGTGGCCGCCCGGTCCGCGGCCGCGGCCCGCGACGCCGCCGAGATGGTCGAGGTCGACTACGAGGAGCTTCCCGCGGTCGTCTCCCTCGAGGAGGCGGTCAAGGACGAGGTGCTCGCGCACCCGGACCTCGGCACCAACAAGTCCGCGCTGTGGGTCTTCGACAGCGCCCAGGCCGGCACCGGCGGCAACGTCGACGAGGCCATCTCGGCGGCCCGCAACGACGGGATCGTCCTCGAGCGGACCTACCGCCAGCAGCGCCTGATCCCGGCCTTCATGGAGCCGCGCAGCGTCGTGTGCGACCCGACCGGTGAGCAGATCACCGTGTGGAGCGCCACCCAGATCCCGCACATCCTGCGGTTCGCCTTCGCCGCGACCACCGGGGTGCCCGAGTCGAAGATCAGGGTGATCGCGCCCGACGTCGGCGGCGGCTTCGGAGGCAAGCTCCAGCAGACGCCGGAGGAGATGATCGTCTTCGCGATGGCCCGCCGGCTCGGCAAGCCCGTGAAGTACACCGAGACCCGCTCGGAGTCCCTCCTCAGCGCTCACCACGGCCGCGACCAGATCCAGAAGCTGACTCTCTCGGCCACGAAGGACGGTCAGGTCACCGGCCTCAAGGTCGAGCTCGACGCCAATCTGGGCGCCTACGTCGCCATCGTCGGCGGCGGTGTCCCGGTGCTCGGCGCGTTCATGTTCAACGCGATCTACAAGTTCCCGGCCTATCAGTTCAACTGCCAGACCGTGTTCACCAACACCACCTGGACCGACGCCTACCGCGGCGCGGGACGGCCGGAGGCGACGTACGCCGTCGAGCGGCTGATGGACGAGCTCGCCGCCGAGGTCGGGGTCGATCCGCTCGAGATCCGGGAGCGGAACTGGATCAAGCACGAGGAGTTCCCGTTCACGACCATCGCCGGTCTGACGTACGACTCGGGGAACTACGAGGCGGCGACGGCCAAGGCGAAGGAGCTCTTCGGGTATGACGAGCTCCGTGCCGAGCAGCAGCAGCGCCGGGCCAACAACGACCCGGTCCAGCTGGGCATCGGCGTCTCGACGTTCACCGAGATGTGCGGCCTCGCCCCCTCGAGGGTGCTCGGCAGCCTCGACTACGGCGCCGGTGGCTGGGAGCACGCCCAGGTGCGGCTGACCCCGACCGGCAAGGTCGAGGTCATCACCGGCGCCAGCGCGCACGGCCAGGGGCACGAGACCGCGTTCAGCCAGATCGTGGCGGACCGTCTCGGCGTACCGTTCGAGGACGTCGAGGTGCTCCACGGCGACACCCAGATCGCGGCCAAGGGCTACGACACCTACGGGTCCAGGTCGCTGGTCGTGGGTGGCGAGGCGCTCGTCCGGGCGGCCGACAAGGTGCTCGAGAAGGCCAAGCCGATCGCGGCCCACCTGCTCGAGGCGAGCGTCGACGACCTCGAGTTCACCGGCGGCAGGTGGACGGTGCGCGGCACCGACCAGGGGATGTCCATCGGCGAGCTGTCCACGGCGGTCTTCGCCGCGCACAACCTGCCCGACGGCGTCGAGGCCAACCTCGACTCCGAGGCCACCTTCGACCCGGAGAACTTCAACTTCCCGCACGGCACCCACCTGTGCGCGATGGAGGTCGACACCGAGACCGGGCAGGTGAAGATGCGGAAGTACGTCTGCTGCGACGACATCGGCAACATCATCAACCCGCTCATCGTCGCAGGTCAGGTGCACGGTGGACTCGTCCAGGGCATCGCCCAGGCGCTGTGGGAGGACGCCGTCTACGACGACGCCGGCACCTTGGTGTCGGGCTCGTTCGTGGACTACCTGCTCCCGACCGCCGCCGACACGATCAGCTTCGAGATCGACCACACCACCTCGCCGGCGACCACCAACACGCTCGGCACCAAGGGAGTCGGTGAGGCCGGCACGATCGCCTCCACCCCGGCCGTGGTCAACGCGGTCGTCGACGCGCTACGCCCGCTCGGCGTGCACGACGTGACCATGCCCTGCACGCCGGAACGGGTGTGGCGGGCCATCAACGAGGGCTCGGCCGGTGGCGAGACCACCGGTGCGGCCGCCGCACACTTCGATCCGTCGACGGGCATGTCCGGGAACGTCGACCGCACGGAAGGAGACGCCCAGTGATTCCCGCATCGTTCGACTACGTCGCCCCGACCACGGTCGAGGAGGCCCTGGCCGCCCTCGCGCAGTACGGGGACGAGGCCAAGATCATCGCCGGCGGCCAGAGCCTGCTGCCGGTACTGAGGATGCGCCTCAACGCTCCCGAGTGGGTCATCGACCTCGGTCGCATCGACTCCCTCAAGGGCGTACGTGACGAGGGTGACTCGATCCTGATCGGCGCCATGACGCGCCACTGCGACGTCGCGACCGATCCTCTGGTCGCCGAGCACGCGGCCCTGGTCGCTCGTGCCACGGCGACGGTCGCCGACGAGCAGGTGCGCCACCGCGGCACCTTCGGTGGTGCGCTCGCCCACGCCGACCCGGCGGGCGATCTCGGAGCACCGGCCCTTGCTCTGGGCGCCGAGTTCGTCATCGCCGGGCCGGCCGGCGAGCGGGTCGTCCCGGGCGCGGAGTTCTTCCAGGGGCTCTTCGAGACGGCCGTCTCCGAGGACGAGCTGCTCGTCGGCGTACGCATCCCGAAGCACACCGGATGGACTGCTCACTACGAGAAGTTCGTCCGGGTCGCCCACCAGTGGCCGATCTGCGCGGTCGGCGCGACCCTCAAGGTCTCCGGCGGTGTGATCGAGGGGGCGGCGATCGGCCTCACCAACATGGGCTCGACCCCGCTCCGGGCCGCCGGCGTCGAGCAGGCGCTGGTCGGCCAGCAGGCCACCGAGGAGGTCGTACGCAACGCCGCGGCCCTGGCCGCGGACGGCGCCGAGCCGCCCTCCGACCTCAACGGCGACGCCGACTACCGGCGCCACCTGGTCACGGTGCTGGCACGGCGCGCCATCACGCAGGCACTCGGGGGCTGACGCGTGGATCTGACGCACCAGTTCACGGTCCCGACCTCGGTCGAGGAGACCTGGGACAGCTTCCTGGACATCGGCTCGCTCGCCGAATGCTTCCCGGGAGCCCAGGTCACCTCGGCCGAGGGCGACACCTTCACCGGCACGGTGAAGGTCAAGCTCGGTCCCATCGCCATGGTCTACGCCGGCTCCGGCACCTTCGTCGAGAAGGACGAGTCCGCCCGGCGGCTGGTCGTCGAGGCCAAGGGGCGCGACAAGCGCGGCAACGGCACCGCCGGTGCCAACGCGACCCTGACGATGGCTCCGGAGGGCACCGGCACCAGGGTCGAGATCGTCACCGACCTCGCGGTCACCGGCAAGCCCGCCCAGTTCGGTCGTGGGGTCATGCAGGACGTCTCCGACAAGCTCCTCGGCCAGTTCGTCGCGTGCCTGGAGTCCAAGTCGGCTCCGGCTGCCGCTCCGGTGACCCCCGAGGCACCGGCCGCGGCGGAGCCCGTGGGTGAAGGGAGCTCGGAACCATCGCCGGCTGCCCCGTCGACAGCCGCAGCGCCGACGCCGCAGGCGCCGAAGCACGCCAAACAGCCCGAGGCCATCGACCTGGGTGCGACCGTGGTGCCGGTGCTGATCAAGAACTACGGCAAGAAGATCGCCATCGGGGTGGCCGTCATCGCCGCGGTGGTGATCGTCTACAAGCTGCTGCGCGGCTGAGACCGGTTTGCGCGACAATCCGTCGCGCAAACCGGATACCTCTCGCGCAACACGGATAGCGGAGCGCTGTTCGACCTCTCTAGCGTTTTGCCTACGCAGACCCTGCTGCGAGAGGAAACAGAAAAAGTGAAGATCGCGGTCATCGGCGCCGGGTTCGCAGGCATCGCCTCGGCCAAGGTGCTCACCCAGCTCGGGCACGACATCACCGTCTTCGAGAAGGCGCCCGATGTCGGTGGTGTATGGAGCCGCACCCGTCGCTACCCGGGCCTGACGACGCAGAACAACAAGGACTCCTACACGCTCTCGGACCTGAGGATGCCGAAGGTGTTCCCCGAGTGGCTCCGTGGCGAGCAGGTGCAGAGCTACCTCGAGATGTACGTCGAGAAGTTCGAGCTCGCCCCGATGATCAGGCTCTCCACCGAGGTGCGGAGTGCCCAGCCGGCTGGAGGGGGCGGCTGGGCCCTCACCTCGCGAGCCAGTTCCGCTGCGGGGGCCGACGCCGAGGCGACCGAGCACTTCGACCACCTTGTCGTGGCCAGTGGTGTCTTCTCGGAGCCGTTCTCCCCCGCGTACGACGGGGTCGAGGAGCTGAAGGCCGCCGGCGGCCAGATCCTCGCCGCGAGCGAGCTGCACGACCTGGAGACCGTCAAGGGCAAGGATGTCGTGGTCGTCGGCTACGGGAAGTCGGCCTGCGACGTGGCCGTCGAGATCGCCAAGGAGGCGTCCTCGACCACCGTGGTCGCGCGCCAGCTGCTGTGGAAGATGCCGCGCAAGATCAAGGGCGTCCTCAACTACAAGGTGCTGCTGCTCACGCGCATGGGGGAGGGGCTCTTTCCCTATCAGAACATCCGTGGTGCCGAGAAGGTGCTGCACGCGGGCGGATCGAAGATGGCCGGGTCGATGGTCGGCAGCGTCGAGTCGGTCACCACCAGCCAGCTCAAGCTGAAGAAGCTCGGTCTGCTGCCGAAGGGCCAGTTCACCGACATCGCCCGCTCGACGGTCTCGCTGGCCACCGAGGGATTCTTCGAAGGCGTCGAGGCCGGGGACATCGCCGTCGAGCGCGACACCGAGATCGCTGCCTTCGTGACCAAGGACGGCAAGTCGTACGCCGAGCTCGCCAACGGCCGCGCGGTGCCTGCCGACGTCGTGGTGACCGCGACCGGCTTCAAGCAGGAGCTCCCGTTCTTCTCCGAGGAGATCCAGGACCAGCTCACCGACGACAACGGCGACTACCAGCTCTACCGCCAGATCCTCCCGCTGACCGTGAAGGACCTGACCTTCGCCGGCTACAACTCCTCGTTCTTCTCGCCGCTCTCGGCCGAGATGAGCGCCGTCTGGATCGGCTCCCACCTCGGTGGCGGCCACGAGGTTCCGCCGGTCGAGGAGATGGAGGCCCATGTCACCGCGAGGCTCGCCTGGATGCGGGAGCGCACCGACGGTCACCACGCCCGCGGCACCAACATCATCCCGTTCTCGATGCACAACATCGACGAGGTCCTCGGGGACGTCGGCCTCGACGTCGGCAGGCTGACCAAAGCAGTGCAGTGGCTGCTGCCGATCAACCCGAAGGCGTACGCCTCGGTCACTCCCAGGCTCGTGGAGAAGCTGGCGGCGAGGAGCTAGTACGGCGCGAGATGCCGGTTTCCTGGGTGGGACCGGCATCTCGACCGGGTGAGGACCTGGGCTGGGACCTTAGACAGTGATTGCGCCGTGTTCGCGTCGACACGGCGCCGGCTCCGCTACGCTCTTCGGTCAATCGAGCCACGGTCCAGGAGCCTCCCTTGCCCCGTCCCCTGCTGAGCCGCCACACCGTTGTCGCCACCACTGACGTGGACCAGGCTCGAGAAGCCGTGGCGGAACGTTTCTGCGCCCACTACCTGGCGCTGACGAAGGCCGGCTCGCAGCTCGACATGGTGCACAACGCCGCGCCGCTGGGCGAGGACGTGATGCTCAACTACATGCGCTACGGCGACGAGGTGCGGATCACCCCGGGCACCTTCGACGACTTCTACCTGATCCAGCTCCCGCTGGCCGGCAGCGCCAAGGTCAAGGTCGGAGAGCACGTCGTCCTCGCCGACCGTACCCGCGCCTCGATCGGCTCGCCGACCGAGCCGGTCGACATGCTCTGGTCCGACGGCTGCGAGAAGCTGCAGGTCTACATCCGCCGCAGCGCGGTCGAGGAGGCGGCCGCGGGCATCGGCGGCTCCGGTCCGGTCGTCTTCGACCCGACGCTCGACCTCGGGCGGCCGGAGGTGCGCGACTGGCTGAAGATGGTGCGCCTGGCCTACGACAACGTCGAGGCGGGTGGCTCGCTGATGAGCTCACCGCTGGTTGCCGCGCCCTACGAGCAGGCGCTCATCGGCGGCCTGCTGACGATCCAGGCCAACACGTCCTTGGAGATCGTCTCCGGGAACGTCACGCCCACGATCTCCCGAGCCGTACGCATGGCCGTGGACCTCCTCGAGGCCCACCCCGAGCGCCCCTGGAAGGTCGCCGAGCTCGCTCAGAAGGTCGGCGTCTCCACTCGCACGCTGCAGGAGGCGTTCCAGCGCGACCTCGACACAACGCCCTTAGAGTACTGGCGGCGGACCCGGCTCGACCGTGCCCACTCCGACCTGCTCGCCGCCGACGCGACCGCCACCTCGGTCACCGCCATCGCCGCCCAGTGGGGCTTCTTCCACCTCGGCCGGTTCTCCCAGGCGTACCGGGCGCAGTTCCAGGAGCTCCCGTCACAGACGCTCATGCGCTGACTCATGCGACGAACCGGTAACCGCTTCCTGACCTCCATCAGGTGCTCGCGAAGGCCGGTGACCAGCACGGCCGCGCCATCGTCTCGAGGGGATGAATTACGGCGCTGAGTAAAATGTCTCTCCAGTTCTGGGTATTCGGTGGGCAAGAATCCATGAGCCGAGTTAGGTTTCGATGCCGCTCGGACACGGCACCTTCCTCCCCCCACGTCTCCAGGAGTTGTCGTGCCTTCTGTGTCTCGGGCGATCGTCCGCGCTGTCCTGACATCCGTGATCGGCCTGTTGAGCGTGGTGCTGATGCTGACGGGGCTGGCGTTGCCGGCGACCGCTGCGTCTCGGGCTGCGGTTGCCGCCGCTGCTCCGCGGGTCGCGCAGCTGAAGGCGCCGAGCCCGGCGGTGGCGGCGAAGCCGTCGGCGCGGTTGGGGTCGGCTGCGGCGTCGGTGGGGGAGAAGCGACCTAAGCATCCGGGTTCGCTCAAGCCGTATAGGGTGCGCGAGTTGACCGGCCAGCGGCGCGAGCGGTCGACAACGCACCTGATGTCGGATGGGACGCGTCAGGTCACGCTGAGCACGGCGCCGATCCATTGGCGCCAGTCGTCGTCGGACGGGTGGCAGCCGATCGAGACCGAGGTCAACCCCGGTACGGGTTCTGCTGCCTTCGTGAACGAGTCGAACGTGTTCACGACCAGATTCGGCCGGTCGCGCCACGACTTGGCGTCCGCTGCGGGTGATGGCTGGTCGGTCTCGATGGGCGCGGTCGGCAAAGACGGGAAGCTGACGCCGAAGGCGGAGGGTTCCGGGGTCGACGTCGATGACGTGTTCGGGTCGGCTGACCTGCGTTACACGGTGGGGGCTGGTGAGTTGAAGGAGGAGATCCTCCTTCCCGATGCAGAGGCAGCCCCGGCCGAAGGCTTCACCTTCGCGTTGGACCTCAAGGGTCTGTTTGCTCGGAAGATCGAGGGTGGCGCGATCGGGCTCTACAAGAGCAAGGACGCGAAGCGCCCGAGGCTGGTGCTTCCGGCGCCGTTCATGACGGACGCAGCCGGTGCGCGTTCGGATGCGGTGACCCAGATCCTGGGTGAGGCCGAGGACGGCACGACGACGGTGACGATCACCCCGGAGGCCGACTGGCTGGGCCAGAAGTCGCGTGAGTGGCCGATCAGCATCGACCCCACCTTGGTCTATGCGCCGGACGCGACTGATGGTCAGGACGTGAAGATCTCCTCGGCCTCGCCGACGAGTGCGTTCCCCTCGGAGGGCTCGATTCCGGTAGGTATGTCCTCGGCGACGAGCAAGTGGCGTGGGTTGTTCAGGTTCGACACGTCGGCGATTCCGACTGATGCGCAGGTGTATGCGGCGCAGTTGCGTCTGCACTTCTCTGGGGTGCACACCAGTGAGGCCGAGCCGGTTCGGTTGTTCGCCTACCCGGTGACCAAGGCGTGGACCGAGACCACCGCGACTTGGGACACGATGAACACCGCGTATTCGGCGGTCAACTCGTTCAACCAGTTCCTGGTCGATGACTCCGATGGTGGGGCGACCTCGTTCACTGGTCCGTGGAAGGACGTGGCGGACGCGGGTGCGGTCTATGGTTCGTATTCCTCGTTGGGCTCGGGCACGACGGCGGACACGTTCGAATGGAACGGCAAGCTGCCGTGGGCGGGGATGTTCGAAACCGACGTCCGCTATCTCCCGGGCGCCTCACGTGGAAAACCGACGTACACGGCGACGGGTGATCGTGACACGAGTGCGTCGGTGGGAGTGGATCAAACCGTAGGCACGTCCTCGACGTGGAAACGGATCTCAACTCAACAGCACTTCGCGCCGGGGGCGACTGCCCGGATCCGGATGACGCGCCAGGCGGGCACGACGGCCACGGCCCCTATGGCGGATGCGGTGCGCTGGTTGGAGTATGCGCAGACCTACAAGGGTGCAACGGAGCGGGATGGGTGGCACACCTACGGACTGGGCACGATGGTCAAGGGCTGGGTCGCGAACCCGGAGACCAACTTCGGTCTGACGCTCATGTCGGCCGACGAGTCCGGGACGGGCCCGCTGGGCGGCCCGTACTATCACTCGTCGGACGGTGCTTACGCCTCTGAAGCTGAAGGTGACACCCGCCCGCAACTGGTGGTGGTGCTGGGTCAGCCCGGCCCGACCCAGGATGTCCCGTCCACGGTGCACGCCGATGGTCCGGAATTGTCATGGTCTTCAGCGTCGGACCCGTCGTTCGCCCAGGAAGACGATGTGGCGGAGTATCAAGTCTTCCGTGGCTGCGTGTCGCTGCCTCAGGCTGCATGTACGACTCCGGTGGGCGAGGACTTCTCCACCGAGTACGCCCGCAACGGGGCGTTGAAGCTAGTCGGCTCGGTCCCAGCAGACACGTTTACGTTCCGTGATGAGACCGCGGTTGCCTCGACCGCGACCGAGAAGGCGTCCTATCGCTATTGGGTTGTCGCGCGCACCGTGGCCGATGCCCAGGCACCGTCCTCGGGCGGCAGTGCAGAGGAGGGTCGGGACGGCTCCGCGGTGGGCTCGCCAATGACTGTGGAGATTCCGAGACAGGGCCGGATTGCCCGGATCTTCACCGCCAGCCGCGTTGGGGGTCCTGGTGGTGATGTGGCGGACACGACGTTGTCGGCGGCGAAGCCAACCACCAATCTTCCCAACCCTGATGAGATCACTGCTGGTGACCGCACGTGGGTTCAGGCTGGCAACAACAGTCCGACCTATGGTGACGAGCGAGCGGTGTTCGGTTTCGACACCTCCCCGATCAACCGCCGGGCCAGGGTGACTTCGGCATCGCTGGATCTGTGGAAGTCGGCAGGTGCTGCAACCAATGGTGCAACAGATGCCGTCTATGACCTGCACGAGATGACTAGCGGTTTCGTGGAGAACCAGGCGACCTGGCAGCGGGCCTCGACGGCGCAGGACTGGACCGACGGCGGTGCATTCAAAGCCACCGCGATTGCGTCGGCGACGTTGAACAACAGCCCTGATCGCGTGAAGCTGTCCTCGACCGGTCTGCTGGCGACAGTGCAGGGTTGGGTCGATGGGACTGCGGGTGCCCCGAACGGGTTGCTGCTGAAGGTCCGTGACGAGGCGGTTTCCACGCACCGGGTCGGATTCTTGAACAGCGAGGCGCTAGACCCGAGCCTGCGGCCCCGGCTACGGGTCGAGCATTTGGTCAAGAACGACGACCAGATCTTCGAGGCACCCACCATGCCGCAACGGTTTGTACCGGGCACGATCACCCGGGTCCCGGTTACGGTAACGAACACCACCGACACCGCCTGGCCGGCCAGCCTGGAGCTGACCTACCGGTGGACGGAGCCCGACTCGACCAGCGACATCACCGTCGAAGGTGACCGGCTCAAGGTCGCTGTCGGGCGGGCGTTGGAACCGGGAGAGTCGGTCGACCTGACCCTGCCCGTACGTACCCCGATCAACTCCGACACCGGGTCGAAGCGACTCGCCTACGACTTCTACCTGGACCTGCGCAACACCACCGACAACTCGTGGTGGTCCGCGGCGCACCCGTACAAGCCGGGTGGTGGCCAGAACTCCACCCCGGGGTGTGCGATGGTTGCGACCGGGTTGCTGTGCCAGGACCGCTATGTCGAGTCCGCGACCTCTAACGCCCTCGGCTTGGAGAAGTTCGGCACCTACACCGGCGAGGAGACCGGCGCCGGTTCCCAGGTGCTGACGAACCTGGCCTCGGGCAACGAGTCGTGGTCCTACGACGCGATCTCGAACCCGTCAGTCGGCCCCTCGGCGTTCGTGCGGGCGACCTACAACTCCAAGGACGGCACCGACGCCGGCGCGGGCTGGGGTGTCTCGATCCAGCCCGGCACCCTGACCCGGCTCGGGTCCAAGCTCTCGGTGCCCAGCGGCGGGTCGACGAACAACCTGATGACCTTCGTCGATGGTGACGGCACCGGCCACACCTACAAGATCCACGACGACATGACGACTCCCAACATTCTGGAGTACGACCGCCCCGCGGGGGTGGCGTTGGAGTTGCATCGCGATGCCACGGCGCCGGTGCGGGAGCAGTGGGTGTTCACACGTCCGGACGGAACCCGATTCTTCTTCGCGCAGCAGGATGCGCCTGAAGAGAAGGACCCCGCCACGGGCCAGGTGGTCGCGACGGCGGTGGATGCCGGGTTGCAGACCGCGGTCGTCGACATATATGGCAACCGGCTCTCCTTCGGCTATTCGAGCACCGGTGATCGCCTGGAGACGGTCAAGGATTCCCAGGGCCGTACGGTGCTGTCTCTGAGCTGGGATGCTGCTGGTCTGACCTCGATCACCGACATCGCCGGCCAGAAGCTCTCGTTCGGCTACAACGCGGCCCACATGCTGACCAGCCTGAGCGACACCGCGGCCCCGGTCGAGGGGGTGTCCACAGCGCCGGTGAAGAGGTTCGGGTTCACCTACACCAACGACTCGGCCAACACGGGCACGTTGATGACCTCGATCACTGACCCGAGGGACAACGTCTCCCGGATCGCGTACTTCACCTCGACGGAGAATTCCGCCTACGCCAACTGGCCCAAGACCTTCACCGACCGTCGCAACAAGACCACCGACTTCACCTACTCCGACCCCGACGGGTCTGAGGGAGTGGACACCCAGGCGGTGGTCACCGACCACAACGCCACCGCGTCTCCGGGCGGCGGGACACCGGGCAGCCCCGGTGACACGGTCACCACCTACCGGGTCGACGGGTACGGCCGCACGACATCGGTCACCGACTCGCTGCAGCACACCACCAAGCTGGGCTGGGACCGCGACCACAACGTGATCCGGCTCGAGGAGGCCAACGGAGCGGTCTCGACATGGGACTACGACAACCGCACCGGCTACCCCCTGACCATCCGGGATGCCCAGGCCGTGAAGACCGGGGGAGCCGGGGTCAAGCTGACCTACGAGCGACTCCTGAACGCACCGGGCGCCCCGACCGCGTTGAAGACCAAGACCAGCGCCGCCGGCCGGAAATGGACCTTCACCAACGACCCCGCGACCGGCGCGCTGAAGAGCGTGGCGGACCCGCTGGGGAACACGACGAGCTATACCTACAAGCCTGAGGGTCTGCTCGCCACGGCGACCGATGCGAACGGCGCGGTCACCACGTACAACACCTACGACGTCTCCGGGATGCCGACGAAGGTCACCTCGCAGATCACGGCCACGACCGACCGGTCCTCGTCGATCACCTACGACCCCCGCGGCAACACGCTGACCGTGACCGACCCACTCAACAACGTCTCAACCGTCGAGTACGACGGGTTCGGCCGCCCGACCAAGGTCACCACCCCCGGCGATGACTCCGCTCCGGGCTCGCCGAAGGCGACCCGTACGACGGTGTCCTCCTACGACCTCAACGACAACCTGACCTCCTCGACCGCCGCCAACGGCGCGGTCACCACCAGCACCTACAACGCGGCTGATCTGCCGACTCGGCAGGACCTGCCGGACAACAACACCACCGGCAGGGCCATCACCACCTCCTACGACGATCTGGGTCAGCAGATCGAGCAGACCGCCCCCGAAGGCGTGGCCACCACCAGCAACGCTAACGACTTCGTCACCCGGTACGTCTACGACAAGGTCGGCCAGCAGATCCGCGTCGATGTCCCGTTCGTGGACACCGACGGGACCAGCAAGACCGCCACCACGACGTCGAGCTACGACACGGTGGGGAACCTGGTGAAGACCGTCGACCCGGTCAAGAACGCCACCACCGCAGACTCCGACTACACCGCCAAGGTCGGCTACGACCTCAACCACCGCCCCATCACCTCTACGGACGCGAAGGGGTATGTCACCAAGACCGAGTACGACGCCGACGGCCTGGTCACCGCGACCGTGGACCCGCGTGGGGTCCGGGTCCGCAAGGTCTACGACACCGCCGGCCGCCCGATCGAGACCCACGTCCCCCACACGGCCTGGGGAGACACGTCCGCGAGGGACCAGGTCACCAAGACCACCTACGACAAGGTCGGCCAGGTCATCAAGACGACCAGCCCCACCGGCCGGGCCTCCGAGACGGTCTACAACCTGGCCGGCGAGGTGACTCAGACCAAGGCGCCGTTCAAGAGCGGTGATGCGGCCTACCCGAACCCGACCTCGACGTTCTACGAGTACGACGCCGCTGGCCGTTTGAAGCGTCAGTCGCAACCCACGTTCGACGCCACTGCGCCGGCCGCCGCGGATCAGTGGACCAACTTTGCCTACTTCCCCTCGGGCGAGATCAAGACCACCACTGACCCGCACGGCCTGGCTACTTCCTACCTCTATAACCAGCTCGGCCAGCAGACCCAGCGCAAGTTCAACAATCCCAACTCTGACGCGGCATCGATCCGCACCACTTCGATGTCGTACTACCCCGACGGGTCGGTGGCATCCAAGGATGACCAGGCACCCCGGGAGTTGATCAAGTACTACAGCAACGCCAACGGCTCGATGTTCACCGCCGCACCCAGCGCTGCCTGGACCACGGTGTCCAACACGGGTCAGGATCCCAACATCGACGGCTCCAACTACGTCTGGCATGCCGCTGCAGCCGCCGGATCCACCGGTGCGTCGGATGCCGCGACATGGAAGGTGACCCCGGACAACAACGACACCTACGAGGTCAGAGCCTCCTGCCCAGTCCGCACCGACACCACCACCGCCGCGGTTTACACCATCAACACCGCAGATGGTGCCAAGACCGCCACCGTCAACCAGAAGACTTGCACCAGCGCCCAGAAATGGATGTCCCTCGGGACCTACCGGTTCGATGCCGGCGTAACCAAGACCGTCGTCCTCAAGCCGTCTGCGGACGGTGTCGTGGTTGCCGATGGGGTGTCCCTGGTCCCGTCGGCTGCTGGCCCAAGCAAGGCGTATGCGTACACCTATGACCGCAACGGTCTGACCACCGAGGTCAAGGACAACACCCCTGGCGCGAAGGCCGACACCTACCGGACCAGTTACGACGGCCTCGGTAGGGCCAAGTCCTCCACCGAGCTCGCCGGCACAACCACCAGGCGCACCACGTCCTACACGTACGACCTGAACTCGAACCTGACCAGCACCTACGCCGACCGCAACGTCGACACGGACACGGGTTCTGGGAACCTGGCCGCGACCCGCTACACCGGCTACACCTACGACGTACGCAACATGGTCGCCACCGTCGCCACCGGGCCCCAGTCGACCTCGGCAAACAGCCGCTACGCCTACGAGTACGACTCCCGCGGGCTCCCCGTCTCGCTGACCAAGCCCAACGGGAACCGGGGCGGCTACACCTTCTACGAGGACCGGCTGCTGCGGACCTCCGATGAGCGCACCAGCGCGGACCGCGGCAAGCAGGTCGTCGCGGCCCACACGTTGGACTACGACGCTGACGGGCAGAAGTCGTTCGATGTGGCCAAGGTGGACCAGGCCGGCTCGACCGGGACCCTCGACCAGCGCTCGACGTTCGCCTACACCCCGGCCGGGCAGCTCGCCTCGGTGGACAAGACCGGCGCGGATGCTGGTGATGATGAGACCTACGTCTATGACGCGGCCGGGAACACGATCAAGCAGACCATTGGGGCGATCACCACAACCTCGACCTTCGACCGTGACCGGCTCTCCTCCAGTGCGGTCACTGGCGCCGGGACGACGTATAGCCGTTATGACCCGTACGGGCGTCTGATCAGTCGGGACAACGCGGGTCAGACGATCGAGCGGTATGCCTATGACGGGTTCGACCGGACCATCCGGGAGCAGCGTTATGACTCCGCGGGTGTGTTGCAGCTGACCAAGAACCAGACCTTCGACCCGTTCGATCGTACGACCTCGCAGTCGACTGCGATCACGGGCAAGCCGACCAAGGATCTGCGGTTCACCTACCTCGGCACGAGCGATCAGGTGGCGGTCGAGGAGGAGAAGAACACCTCTGGGACGTGGAAGGTTTCGAAGAACTACGCCTACGGTCCCGATGGGTCGAAGCTGCAGTTGACCGATACCCCGGTCAACGGGACCACGACGAAGACTCAGTATTACGGCACCAACCCGCACGGTGACATCGAGACGATGACCAGTACGGACGGGACCACTGCCTCGACGTACCGGTACACCGCCTATGGTCAGCCCGACACGAAGGGCACCACCGGCGAGGACGCCTACTCCACCGCCTCCAGCGAGACCGACAAGATGGCGGCTGATCTCGACAACGTGAACCCCTACCGGTTCTCCGGGAAGCGGATCCACGGCGGCACCGGGACCTACGACATCGGGTTCCGTGACTATGACCCGGGCATCAACCGGTTCCTGACTCGCGACTTCTACCAGGGTGCGCTCAACGATCTGGCGTTGGGCATGGACCCGTGGAACACGAACAGGTACGCGTTCAGCGGGGGCAACCCGATCGGTGGGATCGAGCTCGACGGGCATATGACCATCACCGACACCGGTAGCGGTGGGAGCGCGCCCGCACCGACGAATGCACCCGGATGCGGCACCTGGGGTCTCGCGGCCTGCAACCCAGATCCCGAGCGCAAGGTCGACCCTGTCGTCGAAGGCATGGTCTCTTCAGGGGATGGTGGAGATGCCCTCGGTGGCGCGGCGAACTCAGCGATCGGGCTCGCAGAGCTGACCCCGTTCTCGGGTCTGGTGAACGCGTTCGGCCTCGACGACTATGCCAGGGAGACGGTCAACGAGAAGTTGGATGTTGACACCACGACCAACGCCTACGTCGCCGGCGGGATCACCTTCGACGTAGCCACTGCGTTCGTCGGTGGTGGCGGAGGACTTGCCGCTAAGGGAACCAAGACTCTCGCCAGCGGCGCGTCGAAGGCCGCCAACAGCGCGGCGCTGAAGGCGGCTGTGCACTCGAAGGCGGCCGAGGTGGTTGCGACGCAGTCGATCAGGAAACGTGGGCCGGTGCTCAGCGGCGCGATGGATCGAAAGACCGGCGAGATCTTCTACGGGCAGAACACCGGCATTCCGTCGCCGTTGCATCCCGCGATGAAGGAGGCATTGGATGCCTTCCTCGGCCCAGGTGCCCCTGGGAAGGGTGTGCCAGGATCGCATGCGGAGATCAATGCGGTGAACGAGGGCTTGTTCGCGCGGCTGGGAGCGACGATCGCTGACTTCGACGTGTTCGGGGTTCGGTTGCGTGGAGCGGCTCAAGGAGATCCGATCGTCATGTGCTCGAACTGCGCGAGCATTCTCACCGGAGCGGAGGACCTAGCAAGATGACCGAACCGCGGTTGGTTCCGGACTCAGAACTGGACTTCGACGAAGACCTTGTCTTCACCGACGGCGGGAAGCCCTTCACCGGCGTAGCCTTTGAGGAGTCAGCCATCCGCGGGCGTTCGGAGGTGACTTACCGCGATGGATTGCAAGATGGACCCGCGCGCGACTGGTACCCATCAGGTGTCCTCAAGGGCGAGTCCTGGCACGTCCAGGGTGTTCCGCACGGGCCCGCCAGGGAGTACGACGAATCGGGCAAGTTGCGCGAGGAAGCGACCTACTCGCATGGCGTCAGGGTATTGCTTCGTGTTCTGGATGATGAAGGGCGCATTGTGCGCGAGGAGCGAATCGACCCGAACGGTGAAGCTGCGCAGGTTCTCAACCGGATGCGTCGGGAGTACGAATGGGATGAACCCACCGATAGATGACTGTGTCGGGGTGTTGGGGCACGGACGACGGCGAGTCGGCTTGGGCGGGATGCGCACGGGATGCCGGCGTTTGACCTGGGTATCTGCAAGCACGAGTGGCGAGGACGTGACGAATAGCGAGTACAAGCCTTCTCAAGTGTCAGGTTGTTGGTACGGCTCTGGTCATCGGTGGTCACCACCCGGATCGACGCTCGCGGTCTCCTTGCCGCGGCTAATCCGGTCAACGAGACGAAGGGCGTCGGGAAGGCGTGCTGTTCCAGCCATGTTGCGTATGAGGTCTGCAGCCTCCGGGGTAGGCATTCCTGCCGCAGTGATGTAGAGCGGTTTCGTGGCTTCCCCGCGTGTGACAGGGATGGCGTGGGTCGCGGACCGGAACGCGGTCTTCGCAACACCAACCACTGCTGCAGCGAGGCCGGCATCCCAGACGTGGCGGCCGAGGCCGGCGCGCCCGTTCGGATCGAGATCGACATATCCATCAACGATCAGAAGGTCGAGTGGCTCGATGTTCTCGAGGACAACCTCGATAGCTGGCAGCTCGCGCTGGTAGAAGCGTCCGGGCAGGTAGTCCGCGACGATGGGCAGGTTAGCCGTTCGACGGAGGGTGATGCTGGCGAAATTCGGTTCGGTACTCACGATCAGTGCCGCGGTCGCGCCCCCATCGGGAGGGTAGTAGACGTCAGTCGCACCGAACCTATCGCCCATGTCAACAGGCTAATGGATGAGGCCCGCGTGCGATGTCGGCCGGTGCGGACGTGAACGACCCGTGTGGCCTGATGGCGTGGGGCTCAGGCTTGTCCGTCCCAGCACGGATAGTGACGGATCATCTGCGAGCCGGTGTGCCGAAGCTCCACGTGTCCCCTGCGCCCTCTGATGGTTCGCCATGGTCGTTGACGAGCCGTTGAAGGCCGAGGTGATCGTGGGCAGGAACCTTCCAAGCCGTCGGCACGCATGCTACGGCGGCCCGTAGGGGCTCCGTCGGGCACGCAACCGGCGCATCCTGGACGTTGTGGCAGAGCAGCAAGGCAAGGCTGTGACACGGTTCGCCGGCCGGCGTCGGTGGCACTGCCACGCTGTCAGCACTGCGACGGCCCGATGCCCGCGGGGCGGCGTCGACGGGCCGTCCGCGGGTCTACTGTTCGCAGGCCTATCGCAAGGCCGCCTACGAGCAACGCCGTGCCCGTGAGCCCGAGGCCACCCGGGTGAAGCTGGTCGAGCAGCAGGTCGTCGAGACCCGACGTCCTCCGTTCCCTGGCTGGGAGAGAACTGATCGAACGCCCTTCGTCGTTGCTGGGTGCTCGTTGCCTCCGGCGAGGATCTTCAGCCGCGTCGTCGTGACGAGGTTGAGGTCGTCGGGAGGGAGCCAATTACACAGATTTCCTGACAGACCCTCAACCGGTACCTCACCCGCGACTTCTACCAAGGCGCGTTGAAGGACCTCGCGCTGGGCACCGACCCGTGGAACACCAACCGATATGCGGTCACTGGCGGCAACCCGATCGGTGGGATCCAGCTCGACGGGCATATGACCATCACCGACACCGGTAGCGGTGGGAGCGCGCCCGCACCGACGAATGCACCCGGATGCGGCACCTGGGGTCTCGCGGCCTGCAACCCAGATCCCGAGCGCAAGGTCGACCCTGTCGTCGAAGGCATGGTCTCTTCAGGGGATGGTGGAGATGCCCTCGGTGGCGCGGCGAACTCAGCGATCGGGCTCGCAGAGCTGACCCCGTTCTCGGGTCTGGTGAACGCGTTCGGCCTCGACGACTATGCCAGGGAGACGGTCAACGAGAAGTTGGATGTTGACACCACGACCAACGCCTACGTCGCCGGCGGGATCACCTTCGACGTAGCCACTGCGTTCGTCGGTGGTGGCGGAGGACTTGCCGCTAAGGGAACCAAGACTCTCGCCAGCGGCGCGTCGAAGGCCGCAAAGATGGGATGGATGGAGGCATCCCTTCTAGCAGTAGCGTGACCCATGGATCAATCTTTACGCGGATAGGAGATGACGCGATCTCGGCCCGAAATGCGAAGAACGTCGCCAACAATGGACTCCATGACGTTCTTGCTCACGGGACGAGGGACGGGTTCCTCGACCTAGCCGAGGGGAACGTGAACGGTGGGCAGATCATAGATGCTATTCGCTCCAACCCGAACTACTCGGGGTGTTGTATCCGACTGATGGTCTGTCACTCGGGCGCGTCCGGGATCGGTCAGCAGATCGCTAACGAGATGGGTGTCATCGTGAGAGCGCCGACGAACAAGGTCGGAACAACCCGATGCTCGGGCCGGGGCGATCTCCCGTTATCGCGGACGGCGGCTACTGGCGCACGTTCCTGCCGATCGTGGGGGTGAGCTGATGGAGTTCGTTGGCTTCTTTCGAGAGCTCGACCCAGACGGCCCGAGTGACATCTACGGCCGACGGCTCGCTGACGCAGTCGGTGGCGACGTGACCTATTCAAGGGCGGAGGTGCTTACCTACTTGGAGTCGGGATATCCGATTCTGGATGTCGTGGAGAGCACGCCCGACCCCTTGGTGCCGGACCTGTCGGTTCGGGGAGGTCCTTCTTTGCTGACCGATGGGCTCTGGGTTTGGCGCCACGACCTAGCGCACTACGTGCGCCACCACGGCGTGGACCTTCCCGAGGCCTTCTTGCGGCGGATGGATGCGATGGACCACACGATTCCCGACGTGGACGTTGACGCGCTGCGCACCTTCTCGCTCGAGGTGTCGACGAGGTTGGGGTACACGTAGTTTGGGCCGTGGTCAACGGCGTTACACGGCTGGGAACGGCTTTCGACCCAAAGTTCGTCAGGTGATGTTGCGATGATCGAGATCGAACCCCGGCCGCTGACCGAGCGACGTCGCTCCCGATCGTCCAGCAGAGCCGGTGGCGGGGGAGGGGCGATGACGTTGATTGTGCAAGCGATGTCGGTAGCTACGGTGTCGACACATAGCGGTGCGGCCCAGCCGGCCTCAATCACGGTGGTGGCTATGGCGGCAGTGATGGCTGGATGCGGGTGGATCGCGCATCTGTCGTTCCGGATAGGCGGACTCACGCACTCCTTGACCGGTACGCGGCCGACGAATGAGTTGTCGCTTCGGGCGTCCTACGCTTGCTTGCCTGCCTCGATCGGATTCACCTGGATGGCGACCATCCTGGCAGCGGATAGATGGTTGAGCCCGACAGAAGATGTCGCACGAGGGTTAGCTTTGCTGCTTCTCGTCACATTTGTCGGGAGTGGTGCGTGGGGGATCAAGGAGTTCTACTGGCCAACGCTTCGGCGAACCCCCGTCTGGCTGATCGATGAAATGAAGAGCAATGCGCGTCTGCGCGTTGCGATCTGTGGAAGGCGGGCTTTCCCTGCGGAAAGTCGCCACCAGCCCTAGCGCCTGGCAACGCCTCACCACTGCGGCTCGTCGCTGAACCCGCCGTAGTCGTCGAGGTCGGCGTCGTCGCGGCGGTAGCTCTCGCCGTCGCCGTTGCGCTTGTCGAGCTTGTCCTCCTTCTTGCTCTGGTCCTGCGGCGGGTCCGGCGGGTCGTCCTGCTGGTCAGGCCTGATCGGCGTCTTCGGGGTCAGCTTCTCCTGGAGGCGCTCCTCGACGGACTCACCCTGCTGGGACTGCTCGGGGCCCTGGCCGGCGTCGGTGGGGCAGTCGCCCTCCTTCAGCGTGGCGAGCGCCTCCTCGTAGGCAGCCTTCGCGCCCTGCTGGTCGCCGGCGTCGCGGGCGCGGTCGCCGATCGCCTCCTGGGTCAGCGACATGTTGATGCGTACGGTGCACTCGTGGTCCTCGGGCACCCGCTCCAGGGCCTCGCCGTAGTAGGCGATCGCGCGGGCGTTCTCGCCGAGCAGGAAGGCGGCGTTGCCGGCGTCGAAGTGGGCGATCCACGGCTGCAGGATGTTGAGGTCGCGGTTGGCCGAGTAGTGCTCCATCGCGGTCGCGGCGTCGCGTAGGTCCCAGGCATCTCGGCCGGCCCGGTCGTGGTGGCCCATCAGGATCACCTTCGTCAGGAAGGCCAGCCCGATCACCACCGGCACGATCCCGGCCAGCAGGAGAGCGCGTCGCACCTGCTCGCGGGCGGTGCGTACGGGGGGCTGCGGCTCGGTGGCCTCGACGGGTGTCTCGGTGAGTGTCACGACAGCACCTCCTCGGCCTCGTGCCCGCGACGGCGGTGGCCCCACAGTTCCCAGAGCAAGAGTGCCAGCAGGGGGAAGCCGAAGATCCAGGCGCGGGACACCTCGCCGCCGGCGGAGGTCTTCTCGGTCAGCATCTCGGAGTCCCAGGTGGAGGCCTCGGTGGCGATCTCCTTGGTCTCCTTCGTCGTGCGGTGAAGCGTCTGAAGACCCATCTGACCTGCGATGTCGCGCAGGTTGGCCAGGTCGATCCGGGAGCGGGCGTCCTGGCCCTCGCCGTCCTTGAGGTAGCCGTCCTGGGGGCGTTCGTCGTCCCACGGCATCCGGCCACCCTCCTCGGTGCCGTAGCCGAGCACCACGCCGCCGGCGGAGAGGTCGTCGATCTCGCTGAACGACTGCTGGTCGACGCCCTCGCGGGTGTTCTCCCCGTCGGAGGCGAACACCACGATCCGGCGCCGCTCCGGGAAGCGCTCCTGGTCACGCTCGAGCGCCGCGATGACCTCGTCACGTGGGGCGTCGACCATCGAGCCGGACCCGTCGAAGGCCCGCTCGGCGTAGAGACCGTCGACCCAGGCGTTGAAGGCCGTGGTGTCGTAGGTGAACGGCATCTCGGTGCGCACGACCTCGCCACCGAAGGTGATCGCCCCGAACCGCACCGACGGCAGCGCCGCCGAGAGCGCCTTGAGGTCCTTCTTGAGCTGCGTCATCCGGGCCTCGCCGCCGGGCCCGTCCTCGGCGACCATCGACCGGGTCCGGTCGACCACGACGAGGACATCGAGATCGGCCGTACGCATCTCCGCCGGTGCCGCGCCCCAGCTCGGCCGCACCAGGACGACGACGGTGAGCAGGACGATCAGCACGCGGCGTACGAGCGTGAGGATCTGCCATCCCAGAGCACTCATCGGCCCACCTCGCTCGGTGGCCGGGTCTGCTGGGTCTGCTGGGGCCACGGGGCCGCCGGCGGAGCCGGGCGGGGACGCGAGGACAGCCGCCCGGAGCGCGCCAGCGCGTAGACCCACCCGGCGATGAGCATGAGGACCCCGAGGACGATCGTCGCGATCGGCCAGCCGGGAGCATCGCGGATCTGGTATTTCGGCGGCTCGACGACCTCGTCGGCCGAGAGCCGGTCGATGCCGGCCAGGATGGATTCGATCGAGCCGTCGTCACCGAGCAGCGAGAAGGTGCCGCCGGTGTCGGTCATCGCCTTGTCGAAGGTGGCGCGCTTGTCCTCCTGGAAGCTGAGGTCGGCGGAGCCGATGCCGTAGAGCTGGACGTCGCGCTCCTTGGCGAACTCGGTGGCCTCGGGCAGCGAGTAGACCGGCGGACCGCCCTGCGGGTCGTTGTCGGAGGCGACGATGACTGCGCGGCCGCGCTCGGGGTTGGACAGGTCGAAGCGCTTGACGCAGGAGACGATCCCGTCGCTGATCAGGGAGGCGCGCTCCTTGCCGAGGTAGGTGCCGGCGACGTACTCCTGGTCGCCGAGGGCGAAGGCCCGGCCGGCGCGCGCCAGCTCGTCCTGCACCCAGCCGTAGTCGTCGGTGAGGGGGAAGACGGTGACCGCGGCGTCGCTCCACAGGACCAGGCTGACCCGCTCGCCGTCGAGGCCGGCGACGAGCTGGGAGTAGGCCTGGGTGACCTGGGTGTCCTCGTCGAACATCGAGGTCGAGGCGTCCAGGCAGAGCACGATGTCGCGGGTGGAGTAGCGGTTCTGGGTGATGTCGGTGGTCTGCGGGCGGGCGATCAGCCAGATGCAGCCGATCACCGCGAGCGCGATCCCCGCGGTCTGCCACCAGGACAGCCAGCGCTGCTGGGTGGCGAGCTCCCGGAACCGGGGGAGCCGCTTGAGGCGCTCGGTGTGGGCGACGAGCACGGCGTCGGCCGGGCGGCGATGCACCCGGGCGGCGAGCACGACGATCGCGGCGACGGCGATGACCGTGACGACCAGCATGATCACGCCGAGGACGGGCCATCTCAGGTCCATGTCGTCACCACCTGCCGGGCCCTGCCCAGCGCCTCGGGGAAGCGCTCGGCCGCCTGGCCCTCCTCCTCGGAGGCGAAGGCGGGTGGGTACATCACCTCGACGGCCATCGCCAGGGGGCGGGTGCGGGGGTCGCTGCGTACGGTCGCCTTCAGATCGGCGAGGACCATCTTGTCGGCCGGGATCTGGCTGACCTCGGCGACGTAGTCGCGCACGGTGCGGCTCAGGTGCTGGTGGCCGACCCGCGCAGGTACGTCGCCGCGGTGCACCGCCCGCTCGATCCGGTCGATCTCGGCCAAATGCTCGGCGCGCAGGTCGCGCGGCTCGGGGACCCACGGCGTCTGGACCTCGACGACCGGGCGGCGCTTGCGGGTCAGCAGGATGACCGCGAGGTAGTAGAGCGCCACCCCGGCGAGCAGCGCGAGCGCGAGCACCAGCCACCAGCCCGAGTGGGCCAGCGGCTGCTGGAACTCCTCGGGGACGCTACCTGCGCGCATGACGGTGCCTCTCCAGGAGATGGAAGACGGCGCCGATCGCGGTGGTGTCGTCGCGGACCCGCTGGTAGGCGATGCCGAGGCGGTCCAGGGTGCTGCGCAGGCTGTGCTCCTCGGCGGCGGCCAGCTCGGCGTACTGGGCCTGGAGGAGCGCGTCGCCACTGAGCCATCCCGGCAGGGCGGCGACGGTGTCGACGTCGACGGTCGGTGCGCCGCCGGCCACCGCGGTGGTGGGGTCGAGGTCGTCGATACCCGCGACCAGCACCTCGTGCTGGACGGTGAGGCGGCGCAGGATCGCGGCCATCTCGTCGCTGACCGAGTGCTCGTCGGTGACGACGAGCAGGATCGCCCGGCGGCGTACGTTGGTGGCGATGTGGCGCAGGACGGCGACGACGTCCGCCTCCGCGGCGTCGGGGGTGGTGGCGTCGTGGGCCTGTCCCAGCGCCCGCTCGAGCGCGACCTCGGTGTCGGCGGGCTTGGTGAGCTTCTGGGTCTCCGAGTCGCCGTAGGCGACCGCGACCTTGTCGCCGTGGCGCACGCCCAGCCAGCCGACCAGGCCGGCGGTGAAGATCGCCAGGTCACGCTTGGTCGTGGTGCCGGTCGCCTGCGCCGCCATGCTCCGGCCCGTGGAGATGGCCAGCAGCACCAGATGCTGGCGCTCGGCGGTGAACCGCTTGACCAGCAGGCTCCGGGAGCGGGCCGTCGCCTTCCAGTCGATGTCCTTCACGTCGTCGCCGGGGACGTACTCCCGAAGGTCGTGGAAGTCCATGCTTCGGCCGGTCTGGAGGCTGGCGTACTCCCCGTCGAGCAGGCCCACTACCTTGCGGTGGGCATGGATCATCAGCCGCGTGCGGATCCGGGGGAGGTACGTCGCCATGTGCTCAGGGGAGATCAGGGGCTGGGAACAGCGCGGACCAGTGCGTCGACGAGCATCTCCGGCTGGACCTTCTCGGCCAGTGCCTCGAAGCTGAGGTGGAGCCGGTGGCGCAGGATGCTGTGGCGCAGCTCGCGCACGTCCTCGGGGGTGACGTAGGAACGGCCGAGCAGCAGCGCGGCCGCGCGGGAGGCCTGCAGGAACGCGATCGAGGCACGCGGGGACGCGCCGATCTCGACGTAGGAGCCGGTCTCCGGCCCGAGGAGCTGGCGGGCGTTGCGGGTGGCCTGGACGAGGGCGACGATGTAGCGCTTGATCGCCGGGTCGACGTAGACGCGCTTGGTCAGCTCCTGGAGCCAGATCACGTCGTCGGGGTCGGCGACCGGACGGGTCTCCTCGTGGTCGGGACCGAGCGTGCCCGCCTCGATGCGCTCCAGGACGATGAGCTCCTCGCCGTCGCTGGGGTAGTTGACGATCTCCTTGAGCAGGAACCGGTCCATCTGCGCGTGGGGGAGGACGTAGGTGCCCTCCTCCTCGATCGGGTTCTGCGTGGCGAGCACCATGAAGGGGCGCGGCAGCGGGTGGACGTGGCCGGCGATGCTCGTCTGGCGCTCCTGCATCGCCTCGAGCATGGCGCTCTGGGTCTTGGCGGAGCTTCGGTTGATCTCGTCCAGCAGCACGAAGTTGGCGTGGACCGGTCCGAGCTGGGTCTCGAACTCGTGGTTGCGCTGGTCGTAGACCTGGGTGCCGATGATGTCGCTCGGCAGCAGGTCGGGGGTGCACTGGATCCGGGAGAACTGCGCCTTGACCGTCTGGCTCAGCGTGCTCGCGGCAAGTGTCTTGGCCAGCCCCGGCACGCTCTCCAGCAGGACGTGTCCCTCGGAGAGAAGCGCGATCAGCAGCGCCGTCCTGAGGCGTTCCTGGCCGACCACACGGCTGCTGAAGGCGGTGCTGATCCGCCCGACGATCTCCTTCGCCCGGGCGATCTCCTCAGCGGATGGCGGGGCGAGGGTTGGTGCGGTGGTGGTCAAGGCGGCTCCAGAGGCGTCGGCTGTCGGTCCCATCCTTTCCTACCAGCGTACGGAACGCATCTGGGGCCCACCTCAGAAGACGTTGCGGGGCCGGAACTGGACCGAGATCCGCGGGCCGGCGGAGGAGACCTTGGGGATGGCGTGCTCCCAGGTGCGTTGGCAGGAGCCGCCCATGACGACCAGGTCGCCGTGGCCCATCTCGATGCTCATGCCCTTGCCGCCGCCCTGGGGTCGCAGCGCCAGGCGGCGCGGGTCGCCGACGGAGACGATCGCGACCATCGTGTCGTTGCTGCGGCCGCGGCCGATCCTGTCGCCGTGCCAGGCGACCGAGTCGTTGCCGTTGCGGTAGTAGCAGCAGCCCGCGGTCACGAACGGCTCGCCGAGCTCGGGCAGGTAGTGGGCGGTGAGGCGGCCGCGAGCCTCGGCGAGCCGCGGGTGGGGGAGTGGGTCGCCCTGCAGATAGGTGTGCAGGAGCCGGGGCACGTCGACGACGCGGTCGTACATCTGCCGGCGCTCCTCGTGCCACGGGACGTCGTGGACCAGCGCCGCGAAGACGTCGTCGGGATCGGGCAGCCAGCCGCGGGCGACGTCCACCCAGGCTCCGCGGTCCAGATGGATCCGCTCGTAGGTCGTCTCGGTGGTCTCGTCGTCGGTGGGGGCGAAGAGCGTTCCCTGGAAGTCCACCCTGGCAGCATACCTCGGGATCGAACATGTGTTCTAGCGAAATCCTGTATTCGGGTTTCGTTGCACCTGATCTGCCTCATCTCATTGCAATGTCACAACTTGACCAAACCCGGGACCGTACGCCATGTGTACACCTACGCTCTGCTCATGGTCCGGTCGGTCGACGGTGAGCGTTCGCTCAAGCACGTCCAGATCCGGGAGTACGTCCGGGAGCTGGTCATCGGGGAGAGCCCGGGTGCCTCCGCGCCCTCGGAGCGCGAGCTGGTTCAGAAGTTCAGCGTCGCCAGGGCGACCGTGCGGCAGGCGCTCGACGCGCTCGTCGCCGACGGTCTGCTGGTCCGGATCCCGGGCCGGGGGACGTTCGTGGCCCGGCCTCCTCGGGCGCAGAGCCCGGTGCTCGGGTTCAGCGAGGAGATGGCTCGCCGGGGGATGCAGGCGTCCTCGGAGACGCTGCTGCTGGGCAGGGAGAAGGCCGGACCCACCATCGCGCGTGCGCTGGCGATCAAGGAAGGCGCGGCCGTCGTCCACTGGCGGCGTCTGCGGCGGGGCGACGGGGTGCCGATCTGTATCGAGGACGTCTATCTCGACGAGACGATCGTGCCCGGGATGCTCGAGCGCACCACGCCGACCAGCCTCTACGCCGAGCTGGCTCGCCGGCACATGCGCCCGTCGTGGGTCGACGACACGTTCCGGGCCGATGTGGCCAACATCGAGGAGGCCACGCTGCTCGGTCTCTCGGTCGGCGTACCCGTGCTCCGCAGGCAGCGGAAGTCGGTCGCAGGAGACCGCTACGTCGAGGTCTGCCGCTCGGTCTATCGCGCCGACCGCTACGCGCTGCACCTGCAGCTCGGCCCGTCCTGACGCCTGCGGCTCAGAGGTCGCCGAGCGGTGCGACCACGTCGCCGCTCTCCTCGCAGACCCAGATCGGGTCCGGCCCGCCCAGGTCGGGGGTGATGTGGAGCGAGTGCACGGGCGCCTCGGGCGGACAGATGGTGCACACCGGCCAGCGCTCGGAGCTCTCGTCGAAGAGCACGTCCTGCACGTCCTGGGCGACCAGGCCGGCGACGTACGCCTTGCCCTCCGGCCACTGCTCCACCCACCAGCCGCGCTCGGTCATCGCGTCCTCGAGGGCCGACACGGCGGCCGCGCCGGCGAGTCCGCGCGCATCGAGGTCATGGAGCACCCTCGCCCGAGCCTCGAACAGCACTGTCGTGTTCATCACCGACCATTCTCGCCCACCGGTCAAGGAGCCGCCTGGGCGAATCCTGAACGATCACAGACAATCCTCCTTGTGATTCTGATCGATCCGCCGAACGTGCCGAGCCGTGGCCGGATGTGGTCGCACCTGGCCAGTGACACCTCCTACGAGGAGCTGCACGCCTTCGCGAGCCGGATGGGGATCCCGGCCCGTGGGTTCGACCGGGACCACTACGACGTGCCGGCCGAGGCGTACGACGACATGGTCGCCGCCGGTGCGGTCGAGGTCACCTCCCGAGCGCTGGTCTCAGCACTCCTCGCAGCCGGCCTGCGCCGCCGCAAGCCTCGCTAGGCGGGTGACTTCTCGCCCGGCGGGACCGACGCCTCGGCCGAAGGGCTCGACATCCGACGCACGGTGAGCCAGATGGCCGCCGAGATCAGCAGGCCGAGCCCGCCGCCGAGGATGAACCCGCCCTGCCAGCCGATCAGGTCGATGGCGAACCCGGCGGTGGGTGCGCCGACGGCGCTGCCGAGGGTGATCGCCGAGCCGTGCCAGCCCATCACCTCGCCGCGTACGGTCGAGGGGACGCGGCTGGTGATCGCCTCGAGCGCCGCGGTCAGGGTCGGTGCGCAGAAGAAGCCGCTGAGCAGGAGCAGCGCGGCGAAGGAGATCGTGTCCCAGGCGAACGCGGTGAGCACCGTCGTCGCGCCCAGCAGGACGAGCATCACCGCGGCGGACGGGTGGCGGTTGAGTGCGCCGTAGACGAGCGCGCCGACCAGGGACCCGAGGGCCCAGATCGCCATCACCAGCCCGAGGAGGGCGGTGCGGTCGAAGTCGCGCATCGCGGCCACGGTGCCGAGGTCCTCGGCGATGAGGATGAGCGAGGCGGTGAAGGTGCCGGCGAGGAGGAGTACGACGCCGGGGCTCACCCACGAAGGGAGCGCGAAGCGGCGAGCCGGAGCAGCGGAGCTGCTGGGAACCGCGTCGCTCGGCACGGCCGGCTCGCCCTCGGTGATGCTCGGGTTGAGCAGCCACAGCACGATGGCTGCGGCGATCCCGAGCCACTGGGTCACCAGCAGCGCCCACGAGGTGCCGAGGTAGCTGGCGCTGAGCACGCCGATCACCGGGCCGACCATGAAACCGAGCTCGGTCATGATCGCGTCGGCGCTGAGCGCCGCGGTGCGCTGCCCGGGTTCGACCGAGCGGAGAACGACCTGGCGCACGATCGACCAGGACGGCACGGTGAAGAGCCCGGCGACGGCGATCAGCGCGATCAGCGGGAGGTAGCCGACCCAGGGAGCGATCGACCAGGCGATCGGGAGGATCGCCAGCGGCAACAGGAGCGTACGCCGCAGGCCGAGGCGGTCCAGGAGCCGGCCGAGCCAGGGCGCGGAGATCGCCATCGCGATCGCGAGCACGGTCGAGACCAGGCCGGCCTCGGCGTAGGAGCGGTCCAGCGGGCCGACCACGTGAAGGGTCACGATGACAGAGGACGCCGGCATCGGGATCCGCAGGAACAGACCCAGCACGAGGATGCGGCGAACGTCAGGAATCCGCCACAGGTCGGCGTACGTCTGGAAGCTCACCACGAAATTCTGCCACCGGTCCGACCGACCGGGCGAATTGTTATCGGTCGGGTGACAGATATGTGGTGAGGGCCTCCATCTCGGCCGAGATGTTGGCCCGCGCGGCGGCCTCCCAGCTGATCCGCGCGAAGGGTGTCGAGAAGAGCGACTCCTTCTCCAGCAGCCGCGCCAGGACCTGGGCACGACCGTCGCGGAACTCCTCGTCGGAGAGGTGCTGATACTCCTCGCGGACCGTCGCGACGTACTCCTCGTAGCGGTCGGCCGGGGCCGCCAGGATCGCCAGGTCGGCGTCGGAGAGCACTCGGCCGCTGTGGTCGTCGGGCTCCGGGTCGTGGGTCTCGGTCAGCCGCACCAGCCGGGCGACCTCGGCGACGACGTCGGCCTCCAGGTAGGCGGCCAGCGCGTCCTCGGCCCAGGTGGCCGAGCGTTCCTCGGCGTCCCGCTCGCCGTCGTAGACGGAGTCGTGGAAGAAGGCCGCCAGGGTGACGGTCAGCGCGTCGAAGCGCTCTCCCTCCTCCCGCAGCTCCTCGATCCGGCCCAGCACCTCGGAGAGGTGTCGGCGGTCGTGGTAGCGGCGGGTCGGCTCGTCGTACGCCGCCAGAACCTCACCGAGAAGGTCGGTCGCCTCTGGCAGCGGCCAATGTCGAGGGAGCTCCATGGGCCAGAACGCTAGCGTCAGGCGTGGTAGGCGCGCACCCACCTGGTGTGCGGGTTGCCCGCGATCTTCTCCAGCGTCGTGGGCGGCACGCTGGTCACATCGGTGACCACGAAGCCGGTCTCGCCGCTGGTGGCCAGGTATTGACCGGTCACGTTGACGCCCTCGGAGGCGAGCAGGTTGTTGAGCTCGGCGAGCACGCCGGGGACGCTGTCGTGCAGCAGCGCGAGTCGAGAGCCGTCCGCCATCGGCGGCGGCTGGACGGCCGGCAGGTTGACGCTCAGAGCGGTCGAACCGGAGCCGACGAAGTCGCGCAGCTTGCCGGAGACGAACCAGCCGATCTCCTCCTGGGCCTCCTGCGTGGAGCCACCGACGTGGGGAGTGAGGATGACGTTGTCGAGACCCTGGAGCGGGCTCTCGAAGGCGTCGCCCTGGGCCTTGGGCTCGATCGGGAAGACGTCGAGCGCGGCCCCGGCGATGTGTCCGGACTCGATGTGCTTGCGCAGCGCGTCGTTGTCGACCAGGAAGCCACGCGCGGCGTTGATGAAGAGCGAGCGCGGCTTCATCTTCGCGAACTGCTCCTCGCCGAACATGCCCAGGTTGCCGGGGCGCCCGTCGATGTGGATGGAGACCACGTCGGCCTCGGCCAGGAGCGCGTCGAGGGACTTCATCCGGCGCGCGTTGCCGTGGGCGAGGCGGTCGGCGATGTCGTAGAAGATGACGTACATCCCCAGCGCCTCGGCGACGTTGGACAGCTGGGTGCCGATGTTGCCGTAGCCGATGATGCCGAGCGTGCGGCCGCGGACCTCGTGGGAGCCCTTCGCGGACTTGTCCCAGACACCGGCGTGCATCTTCTCGGTCTTCTCCGGCAGCCGTCGGGCCAGGGAGATGATGTAGCCGATGACCAGCTCGACGACCGAGCGGGTGTTGGAGTAGGGGGCGTTGAAGACGGCGACGCCGCGCTCGGCGGCCGCGGCCAGGTCGACCTGGTTGGTGCCGATGCAGAAGCAGCCGATCGCCTTGAGGTCGGTGGCCGCGTCCAGGACCCGCGGGGTGATGTGGGTGTTGGAGCGGATGCCGAGCAGCGTCACGCCGGGCAGGTCGGCCACCAGCTCGTCCTCGGAGAGGGACTTGCTGCGCAGCTCGACCTCGAAGCCGGCCTTCTCGAGGTTCTCGACAGCGACGGGATGGATGTTCTCCAGGAGCAGCGCCTTCATGGCTCAAGCCTAAGGCGCGCGGCGTACGCCTCCTCAATCGCGCCCGAGGGCCGGACGCCGTTCCGTGGCGGTTCTCAGGACCAGTAGATGACCACGCCGTCGCCGATGTTCACCTGGTCGTACAGCGAGGTGATGGCGCCGTAGTCGCGCACGTTCACGCAGCCGTGGGAGGCGCCGTTGTAGCCGTTCGCGGCGAAGTCGGGGGAGTAGTGGACCGCCTGGCCGCCGGAGAAGAACATCGCGAACGGCATCGGGGTCTTGTAGATGGACGACACGTGGTCGCGGCTCTTCGCGAAGACCGAGAACTGGCCCTCGCGGGTGGGCAGCTCCTGCGAGCCGAACCGCACCTCGACGCTCATCTGCACCGTGCCGCCGATCACCCAGCGCAGCATCGAGGTGGACTTGTCGATGCACATCACCCGGCCGGTCAGGCAGCGCGGGTCGAGCTTGCCCGCCGGGACCGGGGGCGGGGCGTTGGTGAGCTCGGCCTCGGTCGGCTCACGGGTCATCGCGTGCAGCCGGTCGAGGGTCGTCTGGTCCACGAAGCCGGTGACCGCGATGCCGCGCTTGGCCTGGAAGCCGGAGACGGCCTCGGTGGTGACGTCGCCGTAGAACCCGGTCACGCCCGCGTTGAACCAGCCGATCTGCTTCAGGCGCGCCTGCAGGTCACGTACGTCGTCGCCGCTGTCGCCCTTGCCGAACAGTCGTGGGCCCGAGGTGGGGGACGGCTTCGGCTCGGGCTTCGGCTTCGCACTGGGCGTCGGCGTCGGCGTGGCGCTCGGCGACGGGCTCGCCGAGGAGGAGGTGGCGGTCGGAGAGGCCGTGGGCTCGGGTGCGGCGGCCGGCTCGCTGGCGCATGCCGCGAACGTGGTTGCCAGCAGGGCGGCCAGCGCCCCTGCGATCATTGCCCGCTTGACCATCTTCATCGCCTCGCTCCGGACCATGGCCCTTCAGGTTAAGCCGGGCCGACGACATACTGATGCCCGAACGGGGTCCTCCGGTTGCATTTCTTCGGGAGATGTCCCGACTGATGGGACGATCTCAACGAGACGGCCGAGCGAGGCGGCCGAACCAGCGGCGCACGGTCCGCTCGAGCCGGTGCCGCGCGCTGTTGCAGGCGACCAGCGGCAGGGTGAGGCCGGCCCGGTCGGCGTCGGCCAGCTCGCGCAGCAGGATCTCCGCGGCCACCCGGGTGTCGTCACCGGCGTCGTGCGCCTTCAGCTGCTCGACCGCGTAGTAGGCGGCGATGGTGGCCAGCGACTTGTCGGGCACGTCGAGGGCGAGCGCCTTAGCGAACCGCATCGTGCACAGCCAGTCCAGGACCTCCAGCCGCACCCCGGCACGGTCGGACTCCACGGCCACGAACGCCCAGTCGAACGCGGCGTTGTGGGCCACGAAGACCCGGCCGGCGAGGCGCTCGGCGATCATCGCGGCGACGTCCCGGAAGGGCGGGGCGCCGGCGAGGTCGGCGCTGGTCAGACCGTGGACCTCGACCGGTCCGGGGTCGACGCCGGCGCCCGGGTTGACCAGTGTCTCCCACTCCGACTCGGCGGTGCCGTCGGCGGCGATCTGGCGGATCGCCACCTGGATCACGCGGTCGCGGTAGGGGTCGAGCCCGGTGGTCTCGACGTCGAGGACCGCGAAGCCCCGTCGGTTGCCCCGGGCTTCGCTTCGGCCGCGCGATTCGGTGGTGGTCACAGTGCTGACGCTATCGGTGGGCACCGACAGTTCGGCTCGTGTCCCCGCGCGGTCGTCAGCCGCCCGCGACGCCCAGGGCCACGATGGCCACGATGACGAGCACCAGCACGACCATCATGAGGACGAACCCGAGGACGCCGGGCTTGCGCTGCTTGACGTGCCCGATCGCACCCTTGCTGAACCCGGTCAGCGGAGAGGAGTAGAAGACCGGCACCGTCTGCCCCTCGGCGACGTCGCAGCTCAGCGACGCCTTGCCGAACTTCCAGGTCCACTGGGTGTACATGTCGACGGTCCAGTGCCCCGGTGGCACCGGGAAGACGTTGCGTCCGTACTGCGTCGGCATCTGGTGGCCGTTGAGCAGCACCGTCGGCACGATCAGGTTGGAGGTCATGTGGCTGCCCTGGATGGTCAGGTCGATCCACCCCACGGGCGGCTGTCCGGGCACCGGCTGGCCCGACTGGTCCGGCATCGTCATGGGGCGCATCATGCCCGATCGGTCAGAGGCGTCGCCGCTCAGATGGCGACGCTGCCGCCATCGCGCCAGTAGAAGCCGCCCTCGCGCATCATGAACCCCTCCTCGTAGAGGTAGCGGCGCAACGCGGCGACGTCTTCGTGGAAGCGCCCCAGGATCTCGTTGACCTCTCGCTCGGAATAGACGTGCCCGAGCTCGAAGGACTGCGCGAGCTGGTTGAGCACGACCAGCTTCTTGACGTGCTTCGACGGGATCGTGAGCAGCCGCCCGTCCTTGCCGAAGAACCGTCTCAGGGTCTCGGCGTCGTCGGGTCGGGGCTGCCAGGTCGCGCGGGTCACCCGTCCATCGTGCTCCCCGCATGCCCGCGATGCGAATGGTTTCGCCGCCGCCGTGCCCGGGCGACGAGGTCGCCGGCGGCCGCCTCCCACCCGGGGAGCTCGAACTCGAAGCCCGCCTCGAGGAGCCTTCCCGGGGCGACGCGGCGGCTCTTGAGGAGCAGCTCGGTGTCCGAACGCATCACCCAGGCGCCGATCTCGGCCATCCAGGCGGTGGCGGGCAGCCCGATGGGCACCCCTGCCTCTCGGCGCAGCACGCGCATCAGGTCGCGCTGGGGCAGCGATCCGGGAGCCGCCAGGTTCACCGGCCCGGAGATGTCGGCGCGCTCGATGAGCAGATCGCAGGCGCGTACGAAGTCCCGCTCGTGGATCCACGAGACGAACTGCTCGCCGCCGGCGACCGGGCCGCCGAGGCCGAGGCGGGCCATGGTGAGGAGTACGTCGAGCACGCCGCCCTTGTCGGGGCTCATCACCATCGCCGAGCGCAGTGCCACCTTGCGGGTGTGCGGTGTCACCGCCGCGATCTGCTCGGCCTCCCAGTTCTTGGCGATGCGCGTCGAGAACTCCCAGTAGCCCGGCACGTCCGGCTCGTCGCCGCCGATGATGCCGGTGGCCTCGTCGTTGGGCGCGTCGAACCGGTGGGCGTAGATCGTCGCGGTGCTCATCTGCAGCCAGGTGCTCGGCGGGTTCGCCGCCTTCGCGATCGCCTCGCCGACGACCCGGGTCGACTCGACCCGCGAGTCCATCATCTGCTTCAGGTTGGCGTCGGTGTAGCGGCAGCTGACCGTCCGGCCGGCGAGGTTGACCACCACGTCCGCGCCGTCGATCTCCTCGGCCCACGGACCGATCGTGCGGCCGTCCCAGAGGCGGTGGCGTACGCCGTCCTCCAGCTCTTCCGGGTGCCGGGAGAGCACCACGACCTCATGTCCGCGCGTGCTCCAGGCGCGCCGCAGTACGCCTCCGACCTGGCCGGTTCCACCGGGGATGACGATCTTCATGGATCCGACCTTACGGTGAATTTGAGCGATCGCTCAAGACCCGCGCTAGACTGAATTTGAGCAATCGCTCAAACGGGATCGTAGGAGGCGAGATGGCAGGTCGGATGCGGTCGGTGCTCCGAGCGACGGGGCGGGGATGGTGCTTCGGCGCGGTGCTCGGACTCGTGCTCGGGGCCGGTCTCGGCACGCTGCTCATTCCCCTGGTGGGGACGATCTTCGGGACCCTGATCGGGGTGCCGCTCGGTACGGTCGTCGGGCTCGGAGCGACGATCCTCGTGGCGCCGGTCGCGCTGCTGCCGTCCTCGCTGGTCGGCGACCGGATCTGGCCTGGCCTCATCGCGGCGACGCTCACGATCCTGCTCGCCGGTGAGGTGGCTCCTGGCGGCTTCGGCCTCCGGGTGATCTTCGACGGCAGCACGGTGGCCGGGTTCGCGCTGCTGGCGGGTGTGCTTTCGGCATGCTTCGGTCCGACGGTGATCCGCGGCGTACGCGTCAGGTTCCTGCGTACGCTGACGGCCCCCGCCGTCGCCGGCATCGTCGGTGCGCTGGTGGCCGCGGTACAGGTCCTGAGAGCGGAGGGCCTGGGCGAGCCGTTGATGCTGTCGGGGTTCGCGTTCGTCGGGTGGCTGGTCGGCGGCATACTCGGGTTCGTGATGGTCGCTTTCAACCTGCTCGTCACCGAGGAGCCCGCCGCAGAATGAACCCCACCAAGGCCAAGCTGATGCTGGCGGTGACCGACCTGCTCAAGGACGACGGCATCGCGGGGCTCTCGGCGCGCGCGGTCGCCGACCGGGCGGGGGTCAACCAGGCGCTGGTCTTCTACCACTTCGGAACCGTCATGGACCTGGTCGACCAGGCGTGCCGGGCGGCGACGGACGAGGCGGCGGCGTCCTACCGCGACGAGCTCGCCGAGGTGACCTCGCTGAGCGAGCTGCTGGCGCTCGGGCGGGAGCTTCACGAGCGGGAGCGAGCCGCGGGCAACATCACGGTGATGGCCCAGCTGCTGGCCGGTGCGCAGCGGGACAAGGCGCTGGCCGAGACAGGGCGCTATGCCATGGGCCGGTGGAACGAGGAGATCGAGGCCGCGGTCGCTCGTGCGCTGGAGGGGAGCCCGGTCGAGGGCGTCGTGGACGCACCGGGCCTGGCGCGCGCGATCAGCTCGGCGTTCATCGGCCTCCTGATGTACGACGGTGTCGACCGCCCAGGCGCCGAGTCGGCCTTCGCGTCCCTCGAGCAGCTCGGCGCTCTCGTGGAGGTCGTCGAGGATCTCGGGCCTGCGGCACGGCTCGTCCTCCGTTCGCGCCTCAAGGCAGAAGGTCAGCGTCACCCGGAGAGCGGGCGCTGAAGCCGGGCGCGATGATGGTGAGACGGAGCGTCGGACGAGGTCTGAGTGCACCGTGGATGAATGGCGCCAAGTGAGTCGAATCCGGTCTTCGGTCTGGCTCATGTCCGTCGGGTGAACCGGATGTCGCCGTTGGGAAGGCGTTCGTGGAGGTATGCCGGGTCGTGGGCGCGGTGGTGGTGATGGGAGCAGAGGAGGGCGGCGTTGTCGAGGTCGGTGGCACCGCCTTGGGCCCATTCGATCCAGTGGTGGGCTTCGGCCCAGGTGCCGGGGATGTCGCAGCCCTCGGCCTCGCAGGTGGCTGAGTGCAGGCGGAGGGCGCGGCGGTGGGCGGCGGTGAAGAGGCGTTGGCTGCGGCCGAGGTCGAGGACCTCGGAGTCGCCGCCGAGGACGGCGGGGATGATCCCGGCGGTGCACGCCAAGCGGCGGGCCTCGGCCGCGGTGATCGGGGTGCCGCCGAGGACCTGGGCGACGCCCGCTTCCCTGCGGAGCTGGTCGAGGTCGATCGTGACGATCACGGTGGTGGCGTCGCCGCCGTGGATGGCAGCCGGGTCGGGTCGAGGGTCTCGAGCAGCTGGCAGAACGCAAGCCCGAGGCGGCGGTGGTAGGGCAAGAATTCGCCGGTGTCGGTGCGGGTGCCGTCATCACGTCGGGGTGAGGCGAAGGCTTCCAAGGTGGTGGCCAGCCGGTCGGCGGCTGCGTCTGGGATGACCGCGGAGATCCGGGTGGTGCCGTCCCCGAGGCGGCGCATGGTCAGGCGGGTCTTCTTGCGGGCGTGGGCTTCCTCGGTGGCGAGGCGTCGGGCTTCCTCGTGCTCGGCGATCTCGGGGGCGATCACGTCCAGGATCCGGCGGCCGAGCCGACGGAGCTGGGTGGGGTCGAACTGGCACGCGTAGGCGACGAGGGTCTCTTCGGCCTTGGTGCGGATCTCCGGGTCGAGATCGGCGGGCAGGTCGTCGAGGGCTGCCACGATCACGTGGGCTTGGGCGGGGTTGCAGTCCCCGGTGCGCATCGCGGCCGCGACCTGGTCGTAGGTGCGGTCAAGCGCGGACGCGAGCCGCAGGTCCGCACGCAGGGCCTCGGGGCGCTGGTGGGTGTGATGGTGCAGCCAGGCGGCCACGTCCCGGGCCGCCGTCTCGGCGGCCACATCCTCGGCGACCGCGAGGACTCGCAGCTCGAGCTCGGCAAGCTGGGCTTTCGCCCGGGCGATCTCGACCAACGTGGTGGCCTTCTGTTCGGTGGCCATGAACGACGGATTCGCCTCCGCCACACCGTCCAGAGCATCGGTGACAGCGACCACCGCGTCCAGAACAGGGTGCTGTGGCTGCTGCAGCGCGGTCATCGCGGTCACCTCCCGACGTACGAACTCACAGATCTGCCCACGCAGATCCGACTGGGTTCGCTGGTCTCGGAGGCCCGTCGATACGGGCTATTACTTACCCTCGCAGCTCAGCGTTCACGCCCCTGGTTCCCCTGGATTACCCCACACCCGTTGTGTCCCGGGTGAGAGGGCACGCCTCCCGTTGGGAGGTGGTCGGCCTTCACGTTTACGCCTGTGCCGAGCCTACCATATCTACGCAACTCAAGCCATCGAAAACCAAGGAGAAGACCCGATCAGGGACAGGTATCCCAACCAAAAGCCAGACCGCTGCTGGAACCCAGACAACTCAGGCAAATGGCACCCGCCCGGGCACCCTGCTTTGAAATCTCCCAACCCAATCCCGGTATCAGCCCCACCCGCGCTGGAACCCGGCACGAGACCGACGGACACATACCAACCCTCCCCACAAGAAAGCGGCCAGCGAGCTGCCGAACCCGAGGACGTCAGCCCTCGACGGCAGCCCGAGCCATCACGAGGCGGTCGGCGCAGCGCACGGGCATGGTCTGCCAGTAGTAGGGGAAAGTCATCAGGGCGATGAAGAGGGCCCAGCCGCGGCTGCGGAGCCAGGTGGCCTCGTCGAGGTCGAGAAGCCGGCGGAACTCCTCGCGGCCGGCGGCGTCGAGGAGCTCCCAGGCACAGATCAGGTCGACGGTGGGGTCGCCGACCGAGAGGGCGCCGAAGTCGAGTACGGCGGTGAGCCGGCCGTCGCGGGACAGCAGGTTCTCGGCGAGCAGGTCGCCGTGGACCCAGTGCGATCCGGTCTCCGCCGGGGGCAGGGCCATCACCTCGTCCCAGACGGTCTCGACCGCGTCCAGGTCCAGGTCGAGCTCGGCGAGGTCGCGACACTCCTTCAGCCTAGATCGGACGTCGGCGTCGAAGCCGGTGATCGGGCTGCCGCGATACCAGCGCAGCTCGGGGTCGCCGACAGCCTCCGGGGGCACCTCGGTGCGGCGGAGCCCGGTCACGACGCCCGCCAGATCCGCGGCGGTGACGTCACCCGCACCGGGGCCCGGCTTCTCGCCGTCGAGCCAGCGCACCACGCTCCAGCGCTCGGGGTAGCCGAACCCCGGCTCGCCGACCGCCGTCACCTCCGGCACCGGCACCGTAAGGGCGGCCGCGAACTCGGGCAGCCGACGCGCCTCCTGTGTGATCGTGGCCGATCCGCCGGGCTGGCGGGGGAGGCGTACGAGATGGTCCTCGCCCAGCCGGAAGAGCCGGTTGGTCGACCCGGTCGAGTCCAGCGGGCGGAGAGGAAGATCCGCATGAGCAGGGAGGTCGCGCCTCAGCAGGCACCTCACCAGGTCCTCGTCGATCATCAGCTCGTCGTCGTGCATCGGGACGTTCATCGCGGCTGAGCCAACCATGTCCGCACCCGCAGGCGCGCATGATTTTCGCGGGAGTCAGACGAGGGTGATCGAGACGAGGGCGCGGTCGCCGACCTGGAGATCCTCCTTGCGGCGTACGTCCTTCTTGATCGGCAGCGCATAACCTTCCTGACCTGGGAAGACGGAGGTCCTCCAGATGGTCGTGCCGATCCGGGCCTCGACCTTCACCGAACCAAAGCCGCGCGGCGGACCGGTCGCGATCGATGCCTCCCGGATCTCCTCGGTGATCTCGGGCGGAGCGGTCACGAAGATCCAGGCATCGGTCTCGCCCTTCCACGGCCACAGCTCGGCCTCGAACTCCCAGGTCTCCATGCGCTCATCCTCCTCCAGAAAGCCGTAGGTCGCTCGCTCGGTCGGCTACTAGGGTGCGGCCATGGCTGCCCCTCGCTCACTCGACCAGAGACTCGCCGACACCCGCGCTCGCCTGGAGAACGACATCGATCTGTGGATCGCGTCGGCGCACGCCGACCAGCCGTGGCTGGTGCCGATCTCCTTCGTGTGGTGGGAGGGCGAGATCTGGATCGCGAGCATGGGCGGGGCGCGTACGCAGCGCAACCTCTCCGCCTCTCCGGTCGTGCGTCTCGCGCTCGGCGAGCTGCGCGACGTGGTGATCATCGACGGTCGGGCCGAGGTCGAGCCGATGGAGCGTACGCCGCCGCGGGTCCTCGAGATCTACGCGGCCAAGCAGGGTGGCGACCCGAGCCGCTGGGCCGACAGCCTGATCCGGGTTCGGCCGACCAAAATCCAGGCCTGGCGCGAGGAGAACGAGCTCGAGGGTCGTCACCTGATGCGGAACGGCCGCTGGCTGGACGCGGGTGGGCCGGATGGAAGCTGAGCTGTCGCTGACCGAGGACACCTTCCGGGCGCTGGCCCGCTCGTCGCCGTGGCGCTTCTCCGCTCTGCACTTCACCTGGCGGACGCCGACGGACGGTGACGTCGAGTGCTGGCTGCGTCGGCCCGGCCGGCTGCGGGTGCGCGACGCCTCGGGTGATCGTGCCGTCAACGAGAAGGCGGCCGAGCCGGTGCCCGAGCCGGTCCTGCGCCCCGACGGTCTCGTGGCGCGCCGGCCGCGGGCCTACACCCATGAGATCGACGACCCGATGTGGAACAACTACGTGTTCGTGTCGATGCTCGATCCCGAGGAGCTGTCGGCCGATGTGGCGCTGAGCGACCTGCGCTCGGAGCCGCGGGCTGGTCGCGAGACGTGGTGGGCGCGGGCGGTTCCCGATGAGGGGTACGAGCCGCGGTGCGGCTGCTGTCCGCTGCTGTGGTCCCGGGTCAGCGACTGGTTCGAGTACGGCGACGGCGCCCCGGGGTGGGAGCCGCCCGCGGGGACGGTCTACCCCGAGGCGTACGAGATCGGGCTGGACGTGGCGACCGGCGTCGTCGTGCAGCTGAGCCCGCTCGGCGGCTCCCGGCCCGATCTCGCCTTCGAGACCACGATCCATGAAGCGGGAATGTCGGTGGCCTCTGCTTAGGTGGTGGTGAGGACGACATCCGATCCAGACGGAGGAGATGTCATGACCATCAGCACGACCATCGATGAGGAGATCGAGCGGCTCGAGGAGGAGCTCGGCGAGCGGCCCGCCTGCGAGTGCAGCTGTGGTAGCCCGGACAGCGACGCAGAGCCTTGTGGCGAGGTGGCGGCGTACGCGGTGACCGTGCTCTGTCCTGACGACCGCTGCACCCACACCTACCTGCTGTGCCGCGAGTGCCGGGACCAGTGGGTCGAGAGCTGTCCACCACCCCATCAGCTGCGCGTCGTGGCGCTGGGGTGAGCCTCATGCCACCGGCACCACCCACACGTCGGCGACCGACGGGTCGTAGTCCGCGCCGGTGTCCTGGAACCGGATCCGCACCGAGCCGTCAGCGGTCGGTGCCGAGGGCTCCACCAGGAACTGGTGGGTCACGGTGCCCTGACCACCGGCCGAGCGGGTCAGGTCCACGCTGTGGGCGATCTGACCGTCCAGCTCGACGTCGTAGGTCTTGCGTCGCGCTCCGTCGAACGTCTCGACGACACGCACCACGAACGATCGGTCCGTCGGCACCGCGGCGTCGAACTCGAACCAGCCGCCGGGGTAGGAGGAGTGCGTGTAGCGGCGGGTCAGACCGGCCTCCTGATTGGTCCCCGACCGCTCGGAGGCGGTCAGCCCGTGGGCCGACTCCGAGGTCGTCTCGCCGAGATCGATGTGGTCGGTCGAGTCCGCCGGTGGCGTCGCGAGGCCGACGGTCACGGTGGCTGCCGCCTGCTCCGTCGGTGTCGCCCCGGTCGAGACGGTCAGGGAGACCGGACCTGCCACGACCGTCTGCGGCACGACGACCTCGATGTCGATGTCGGCGTCCTGACCTGCCGGGATCTCGTAGCCCGCCGGCTCCGCCGCCCAGCCGCCGGGTCCGGCCAGCGACAGCTCGCCGCGCTGGGTGACGTCGCTGCGGTTGTGCAGTGTGGTGGTGATGGTCGCGGTCTGCCCGCCGTCGACCGCCGCCGGGGCACTCGACGTCGCGGTGATCTGCACTCCGGAGCCGATCAGCAAGGTGCCTCCCAGCGGCAGCGTGGCGGTGCCGCCCGAGCGGCTGTAGGACAGCTCACCGGTCAGGTCGACGGGACCCACGGCAGCATCTCCGGGCACGCTCACCTCGTAGGTGTGCTCGACCTGGCCGCCGGCGGGCACGGTGCCGGCGACGGCACCGACCGGTTCCACCGTCCACCCCTCCGGCATCGCGAGCGACGAGCTGACCTCTTCCAGCGACTGCTTGCCGGAGTTGTCGACCCGCACCGAGACCTCGACGACATCACCGGGGAGCACCTCGCCCTCGGGGACCTGCAGCGTGGCGACCGCGCCGACCAACCTGGCCGATGCCCGGGAGAGGCTCTTCCCGATCGTCGTCAGCCGGTTGCTCAGACCGGTCGCGCTCGCTTCGGGGAGAGTGCCGTTGTCGGCGTACATCTGGACGGTCCGGCCCAGGCTCGAGGCCGCCGCGAGGGCGCGGTGGACCGCCTCGGCGATCCGCTCCTCGTCGGCGTCACCGGCTGTGAGGTCCCAGGCCTCGCCGATCTCGGCGCGCAGTGATGCGGTCCGATTCGCGAGGTCGCGCTTGGCGGTCCTGCCGGCGGACCCGTCGAGCGACAGCGAGGAGACGTCCGCAGCCGTCTTGGCGGCTTCGGCCCGGGCGGCGCCGATGTCGCCGAGCGCGGGAACGACCCTGAAGCTGTAGTCGCCGGACCCGATCTCGAGGACGACCACGTGCTCGCTGTCGTCGTAGCGTACGAACTCGACGTCCTCCGAGCTCTCGATCGGCGATCCGCCCTCGGTGACCGCCCAGCGGTTGGCGGCCGGGATCCGCACCTCGGCGGTCGTGTTCGCCGGAACGGTCACGTCGAGGGTCATCGGTCCGTCGTCGGTCGCCCAGTCGCTCTTCACCGTGCCGTACGGCGTCTGCAGGCTGTAGTCGACGTGGTCGACCCCCGCGCCGGGCTCGGGCGCGATCCTCACCTTGCGATAGCCAGGCTCGGCCGCAGACACGCCGGCCATGGTCCGATACATCCACTCGCCGACGGCTCCGTAGGCGTAGTGGTTGAAGGAGTTCATGCCGACGTCGTTGAAGGTGCCGTCCGGGTTGATCGAGTTCCAGCGCTCCCAGATCGTGGTGGCGCCCTTGCCGATCTCGTAGCCCCACGACGGGTAGTCCTCGTGCTGCAGCAGCTTGTAGGCGATGTCGGTGCGCCCGGCCTTGGTCAGCGCCGGCAGCAGCCCGTCAACGCCGAGGAATCCGGTGGAGAGGTGGTAGTCACGCCGCTCGAGCGTCTGCACGAACTGGTCGTAGACCGCGTCGCGACGGTCCTCGGGCTCGAGGTCGTTGGTCAGGGTGAGGATGTACGCCGTCTGGCTGTCGCCCTTGACGGAGCCGTCCGCGGCGATGAACGCCTGTTGGTAGGCAGCCCGGATGGCCTCGTAGCGGGCCCGGTAGGCAGCGGCGTCGGCGTCCCTGCCGACGGCCTCGGCCATCTGCGCGAACTCCCGGGTGCTCTTCGCGACGAAGGCGGTGTCCAGGACGTCCGCTGGCGTCGGGTCGTCGAGGTTGAGCCAGTCCAGGTAGCCGCCGGCGGATCTGATGTGTCCGGTCGAGTCGGCGTCGAGGAAGTCGACGTATCGCTTCATCATGTCGTAGTTCTCCGTGATGACGCCGGTGTCGCCGTAGGCCTGCCACAGCGTCCACGGGACGTGGACGCCCGCGTCCATCCAGCCTGCCGACTCGTAGCCGCCGTCGAAGCGACCGGGGACGACCGGGGCGACGCCGGGCAGCGACCCGTTCGGGCGCTGGGTGTCGCGCAGGTCCTGCAGCCACTTGGTCAGGAACGACTCGGAGTCCATGTTGTAGACCGCCGTGCGGGCGAACACGTTGATGTCGCCGGTCCAGCCCATCCGCTCGTCACGTGCCGGGGTGTCGGTCGGGATGGAGAGGAAGTTGCCGCGCATGCCCCACACGATGTTGCTCTGCAGCTGGTCGATCAGGGGCGAGCTGGTGTCCAGGGTGCTGGTCAGGTCGCCGTCGGTGCCGACCACGACACCGACGATGTCGGCGGCGTCGGGGGCCTCGTCCAGCCCGGAGATCTCGACGTAGCGGAAGCCGTGGAAGGTGAACGACGGCTCGAAGGTCTCGGGCTCGGCGGAGCCGATCGTGTAGGTGTCGGTGGCCTTCGCCGAGCGCAGGTTGGCCGTATAGAGGGTGCCGTCGGGGTTGAGCACCTCGCCGTGGCGGATCGTGACCGTCTGGCCCTTCTCGCCCTGCACGGTGAGGCGGACGTGGCCGACCATGTTCTGCCCGAGGTCGTAGAGGTAGACCCCGTCGGTCGGCGAGTCGATCCGCTCGGCGGTCTCGAGCTCCTCGGTGACGCGTACGTCCACGGCCGTCTGCGGCTCGAGCACATCGGTCGGCTCGTCCCTGACGGCGACCGGTGCCCAGTCCTGGGCGTCGAAGCCGGCGTCGTCCCAGCCGTCGACCTCGGCCGCGCGGCGGGCGTCGTACCACTCACCGTCGAGGAGGTCGGCCTCGCGGGTCGGCCCGCCGGTCGTACGCCAGCTGTCATCGGTGCGGACGACCGCGCTGCTGCCGTCGGAGTAGTCGACGACGAGTTCGGCGATCAGTGAGTTGTCGGCGCCGTAGACGTCGGTGCCGAACATCGCGACCTTGCCGGAATACCAACCCGGAGCCACCTCCGCCCCGAGCACGTTCGAGCCCGAGGTGACCAGGTCCGTCACGTCGTAGGTCTGGTAGTCGATGCGCTTGTCGTACGCCGTCCAGCCGGGTGCCAGCTCGGTGTCGCCCACCCGCTTGCCGTTGAGCCGCAGCTCGTAGACACCGCGTGCCGAGGCGTAGACCCGAGCGCGGGTGATCTCCTTCGAACCCAGGTCGACCTCCTTGCGCAGCAGCGGGACCGCGTCGTCGCTGCGCAGCCACGCCTCGCCGCCGGCGTTGTCGACCCGGAGCCCGCCGGTGGTGACGGTGCCGGCGGTGAAGGTGCGGTCGCCGGTCGGGAAGTCGGTGTCCACGAGGACGGTGCCGGACGCGCTGGTGACGGTCACGTCGTGGACCAGTCCGTGCTCGGCCCCGCTGGTGCGGAAGCCCATCACCCCCGGCCCGGCGAAGGTGACGTCGGTGCGCCGGTCGAGTTGCTGGCCGTCGATCGAGGTGGTGATCGTGTCGCCGGCGACGGTGATCGCGTAGTCGTGCTCGGCGGCGAAGTCGAAGCCGCTCGGGACCGCCTTCGCCGGGAGAACGGAGTAGCCGCCGTTGCGCTTCACGTGCGGGCGGAGTGCGTCTTCGGCATCGCTGAACTGCCACATGTAGGCGTTCTCGGTGTTCTGGCCGCGGAAGTAGACGCCGAGCGCTCCACCGATGTCGGAGGCGGTGAACTCGATCGTGTAGTCGGTCCACTCCGCGCCCAGCTCAGGAGTCTTCGCGCCGATCCAGTCCGCCGTCCACGCCTCGTTCCCGAGGCCGGTCGCGAACGTCGCCGGCTCGCTCCAGGCGGACGCGACGCTCTCGTCATCCCAGACCCGCACCGACCACACGTAGTCGGTGCGAGGCTTCAGCGCGGGCCCGGCGTACCGGACGTCGACGGACTGCCCGGACCTCACCTTCCGGCTGTCCCACACGTCGGGCGAGGTGAGCCGCCGCTCCGAGGTCGCGACCCGGATCTGGTACGCCTTCTGGGTCACCCCGCGGCGGTCGGAGTCGACCTGCCAGCCGAGCGTGGGGGCGGTCGTCGCGATGCCGAGGGGATCGACGAGCGCATTCGTACGCAGCTCGCTGACGACGGGGACGGTGCCCGTCGCCACGTCCTCGGTCGACGGGGTGGCGCCGGCGGCGCCGGCGGCGAGCGGTGGAAGTGCGGGCGAGAGGGCGATGGCGAGGGTGGCCGTGACCAGCCCGGCGATGTGTCGGCGCACGCGGACTCCTGAGATCGAGGAATTGAAACGCTTCACCGAGTATGGCGTGCGTCACATCAGCGTGCAGTGACTTGGCCGCATCCGGCCACGACTATCGATTCAACCCACGGTCAGGAGGTGAGGTCGCCGAGGGACTCGGCATCGACGATCCGGTACGCGTAGCCCTGCTCGGCCAGGAAGCGCTGGCGGTTCTGGGCGAAGTCGGCGTCGACGGTGTCGCGGGAGACGATCGTGTAGAAGTGTGCGGTCTTGTTGCCGTCGCCGGGGCGCAGCAGCCGGCCGAGGCGCTGCGCCTCCTCCTGACGGGAGCCGTAGGCGCCGGAGACCTGGATCGCGACCTCAGCCGAGGGCAGATCGATGGAGAAGTTGGCGACCTTGGAGACGACCAGCAGGTCGATCTCGCCGGACCGGAAGGCGTCGAAGAGCCGCTGGCGCTCCTTGACCGACGTCTTGCCCTCGATCACCGGGGCGTCGAGCGAGGCGGCGATCTCGTCGAGCTGCTCCAGATACTGGCCGATCACCAGCGTCGGCTTGTCGGCATGGGAGGCGACGATCTCCTTGACGACGTCGATCTTGTGGTGTGTGCAGGAGGCGATCCGGTAGCGCTCGTCGGGCTCGGCGGTGGCGTAGACGAGCCGCTCGTCGGCGGGCAGGGTCACCCGCACCTCGACGCAGTCCGCCGGCGCGATCCAGCCCTGCGCCTCGATGTCCTTCCAGGGAGCGTCGTAGCGCTTGGGGCCGATCAGGGAGAACACGTCTCCCTCGCGCCCGTCCTCGCGCACCAGGGTTGCGGTGAGGCCGAGGCGCCGGCGGGCCTGCAGGTCGGCGGTCATCCGGAAGATCGGGGCGGGAAGGAGGTGGACCTCGTCGTAGACGACCAGACCCCAGTCGCGGGCGTCGAGCAGCTCCAGGTGGGGGTAGGCACCCTTCCGGCGCGCGGTCAGCACCTGGTAGGTGGCGATCGTGACCGGCCGGATCTCCTTGACCGACCCGGAGTATTCGCCGATCTCGTCCGGGGTCAGTGAGGTGCGGCGTACGAGCTCGTCCTTCCACTGGCGCGCGGAGACGGTGTTGGTGACGAGGATCAGCGTGGTCGCCTGGGCATGTGCCATCGCGGCGGCGCCGACCAATGTCTTGCCGGCACCGCAGGGGAGCACGACGACGCCGGAGCCCCCGTGCCAGAAGGACTCGGCCGCTTCCGACTGGTAGGGGCGGAGCGCCCAGTCGGTGGTGTCCAGCGCGATCGGGTGTGCCTCGCCGTCGACGTAGCCCGCGTAGTCCTCGGCCGGCCAGCCGAGCTTGAGCAGCGCCTGCTTGAGGTTGCCGCGCTCGGAGGGGTGGACGGCGACGGTGTCCTCGTCGAGTCGCACGCCCAGCATCCCGGCGACCTTCTTCGCCCGGACGACCTCCTCCAGCACCGCGCGGTCGGAGGAGACCAGCACCAGCCCGTTGGCCGGGTTCTTCTCCAGCCGCAGCCGGCCGTAGCGAGCCATCGTCTCGGCGACATCGACCAGAAGCGAGTGCGGCACGGGATAGCGTGAGAACTCCAGCAGCGTGTCGACCACCTGCTCGGCATCGTGTCCGGCCGCGCGGGCGTTCCACAGGCCCAGCGGGGTCAGCCGGTAGGTGTGGATGTGCTCCGGCGACCGCTCCAGCTCGGCGAAGGGCGCGATCGCCTTGCGGCACTCGGCTGCCCGGGCATGGTCGATCTCGAGCAGGAGCGTCTTGTCCGACTGGACGATCAGGGGGCCGTCGTTCACCGGACCAGCCTACGGGCCGCCCTTCTTCACAATCCTGGTCGGACGCCGCGGATCCGGGACATGGCGAACGAGCGCTCGTCGTCGCCGACCCGGGCCGTGAGCGAGCCGCCGTCGAGGCTCAGCGGCTGGACGCGTGCCTCGCCGGCAACCCCGCGGCCGTCGACGTAGGAGATCACGACCTGCTCACCGGCATCGATGGCCTCGTGCAGGATCGCCATCGTCGAGGCAGGCTCGGGCGGGGAAGTGCGAGAGGCGGCGGTCTCGTCGCCGGTCTTGACGCGCGCCGCCACCGCCGTCGCGCGCACGGTCTGGTGGGCCTCGTGGGCACCCGCCGGCCGCTGCGCGTTGCGAGCCTTGGCGCGCTTGGCGTCGGGGCGCGCCACGTGGACCGACCCGTCGGGCGCCTCGACGACCGGCGCCAGGCCGAGCTCGCGCAGCCGGGGGAGGAGCGAGTCGAGCGCGACGGTGCTGACGACCACCGTCGGCGCGAGCCGGCGCAGTCCCAGGGACTCGGCCGCCGGATGGGCCAGCAGCTCGGCCAGCGCGGCCTCGTCGTCGCTGCGCAGGTAGGCGGCGGCGAACCCGACCCGGACCGTCCCGAACGTACGCGCCGTGTCGTCGACCAGGTAGGTCAGCGCCTGGGGCACCGGGGTGCGGGAGGCGGCGGTGAGGAACGCGTGGATCTCGGTGGCGGTCCAGCCGCGGTCCATCGCCCGGCGCACGGACTCCTTGGTGAACCGGTAGACCGTCGCCCCACCGTGCGACTCCACCGTCGCCACCACGGCAAGCGTGCGGGCCAGCGCGGGCTCCAGCGGGCCAGGAGCGACCGCGGTCAGGTCGCCCTGCAGCAGGACGTGGTCGACCGGCTCCGGCAACAGCCCCGTCAGGATCGGGACCGGGTCCTCACCCGCCACCAACCCCCGTCCGTACGCAGCCAGCCCGCCGAACGCCGCCAGTCCGAGCGTCTCCGCCTCGGTGAGCGTCCAGGTCACCAGCGACTCCCGGGACTCGGTGCGGCTGCGCGGTCGGCGCGGCCGCACCCAGGCCAGCCGGGCCACGACGGCGGCGGGGCCGGTGCCGGCGGCGAGCACCTCGCCGTCCGGCACGCCTGCGAGCAGCTCCAGCGTCAGCCGCCGCATCTCGACGGCCGAGGCGCCGGCCATGTCGGGCGCCAGCGCGTTCCACGTCTTCCCGGCAGGGTCACGCTGGCCGACGAGGCCCGGGAGTCGGGGCGAGGCGAGCCAGGCCGCGGCCACGTGCGCCCACCGGGCGGCCAGCGGCCGCTGCAGCCACTGGTCGAAGAGCTCGGTCGGCATCCACGACGGGTCGCCCTCCTCGTCGGTGCCCAGCGCCAGCAGCCCGGAGGACCAGGACACCTCGATCAGCAGCGCCGCGGTGGGCTCGGTGACGTGGAGTCGATCGGCGGTCGCCTTCAGGTCGCGCACCGTGAGGCCGGACCCTCCTCGCAGCGACCGGGGCGGGGTTGCGCCCCAGGAGTCGAGGAGCAGCTCGAGGTTGCGGACGAGCTCGAAGGCGGCACCCGCGGCCGCCCTGTCGACCAGTGACGACGCGCGCGTGGAGGTCGGCAGCGAGGGTGGCACGTCCACCCGGTCGCGCGTCGTCCGCCCACCGCGGAGTGTGAGTCCGACCTCACCGGGCAGCGTCAGCATCCCGTCGCCCGAGGACACCAGCAGCCCGTGGGCGATCAGCTCCTCCGCCGGCCCGGAGGCCTCGGCCACCGATACGCGCGGGCGCGCGTGGGTGGAGGAGGCCTGCCCGCCGGCGGCGTCGACGGCCTCCAGCATCGCGCGGGCCTCGGTGGAGACGGCCGCCAGGCGGCGTACGACTTCTTCCTGGTCAGCCCCGAGATCGCCGGCGAACGGCTGGAGGCCGGAGGCACCCGGCGAGCCCCGCAACAGGGTCGCGACTCCGGTCACGGCGCGCAGGCCGCCGAGCGCGTGCCACACCAGGCCGCTGTCCTCCAGATGAGAAAGTGCCCGTGTCGTGGCGTCCACTTCCGCGTTCACCATGGAAGATAAGTGGGCTTTGGTGATTTGATTCGCGAGGGCAACGGCATCAAGCACGATCAGCTCGAGATGGTTAAGGTCATCCATCGCGTAGTGCAAGGATGTGCGAGTGGCTGCTCGGGCGGCGAGTTGGCCGGAGTCATGAGGGGACGGCGTGGCGAGATCAGGACGAGCAAGAAGCAGGCGTGAGATGCGCTCTGTGGGCCAAGAGCGCAGCTGGTCTGCGAGAGAGCGGAAGCCTGTGTCCATCGGCATCACGCTATCCCGCCAGGCCTAGGGGGCGAGATGTCCAGGAAAGTAGTGATCGCGCACGGGGCGGCGACCGATGTCGGCCAGGTGCGGAAGGTCAACGAGGACTCCCACGTGGCCGAGCCCCCCGTCTTCGTCGTCGCCGACGGCATGGGCGGACACGACGGTGGTGACATCGCCAGCGAGATGGTGATCCAGGAGTTCGCCAAGCTCGGCGGCACGCACTATGTGTCCGAGTCCGGCAGCCAGGCGATGGTCGAGGCGCTCCAGGCCGCCCAGGACCGGATCGTGGCCTTCGCGCTCGAGCAGCGCTCGCGCGGGGCCTCCGACTACCAGTCCGGCACCACCTGCGCCGCGGCCCTGATCGCCGACGGCGGAAGCAGCCCGTTGTGGATCCTGCTCAACGTCGGCGACTCGCGCATCTACCGGTTCTTCGACGGTACGTTGAGCCAGCTCAGCCGCGACCACAGCCTCGTCCAGGAGCTCGTCGACTCCGGGCAGATCACGCGCGAGCAGGCCGAGCACCACCCCGAGCGCAACGTGGTGACCAGGGCGCTCGGCGGGATGGCCCCCGCGGTCCCCGACATCTTCCAGGTGACCCTCCCGGTGGGCGCCCGGCTGATGCTGTGCTCGGACGGCGTGAGCGGAATGATCTCGGATGCCGAGATCGCCGACATCCTCGCCGCCGAGGACACAGATGCACGTGACACGGCCGAGAAGCTCGTCGCCGCCGCGGTCGAAGCTGGTGGCAGGGACAACGCCACCGCGATCGTGGTCGATGTGATGGGATTGGCCGAGGAGAACCCGTATGACTCGGAGCAACAAAGGGTGAGTATGGAGCAGAAGCTAGGAGTGCTGCCATGAGTGAATCAGCAACCGTCGCAAGCACGTCCTACACGCCGGGCACTTGGTTCGGCATCATCGGTGAGAGCGCCACGGTGCTGCTCCCGCCCTCGGAGAAGAGCCGCGCGGGAGCGCTGTGGGCTCTCGTCGACGACGGCGCCGGGTTCGACGAGGTGCTCGACGCGCTCGTCGCGACCGGGCTCAGCTCGTTGCCGGGCTTCGTCCTCGTCTCCGGGGACGTGACGCCTGACGGCGGCAGCGTACGCACCGTCGTGCGCGGCCCGTCGGTGGTCTCCTTCGAGGCCGGCGAGGGCGCCGTCGAGGTCGACGGATCTTCGTCGAAGACGTGGGTCGAGCGCACCCTCGAGGGTGTCACCCGGATGTCCATCTCCCTCGGCGAGGAGGGCGCGACCGGTGAGCCGATGACCGCGCTCGGTGGCCTGTTGCGGGTCTCGGGTCTCGAGGTCCCGCCGCCGGCCCCGGAGTCCAGCCAGGACGACTCGCCGGAGAGCCGCGCCGGTTTCGTGCCCGCCCCGGTGGCGGTCGAGGAAGCCAGCGATGACAGCGAGGACAGCGTGGACGAGCCGGTGCAGGCCGACCCGCTCACCGACCCGCTGCCGGAGGAGACCTACGACTCCGTCGAGGAGCAGGGTCTGGACGAGGAAGAGCCGCTCGCGGCTCCGCCCTCGCTCTCGGTCGTGCCGCCGATCCCGGTCTCGGGTGACCTTCCCGGTCTCGCCGACGCCGACGCCGACTCCGACACCGACTCGGACGAGCCGGTCTCGGTGAACCGTGGTGAGGAGTCCGGCGAGGCGTCGGCCCCGCGCCACGACGACCTGACCGAGCCGACCGACGCGTTCGAGATGCCGGCCGCGTCGCAGGACGAGGAGGAGGAGGACGACCAGGACTACCCGGAGTCGGCCTCCCGGAGCTACGAGGACGACTACGCCAGCGACGAGCACGCCGCCGCCGTGGCGTCGTCCTTCGGGCCCTCAGCGGTCTCTCCGGAGCCGGTGTCCGAGGCCGAGGTCGCCGCCGACGCGGAGACCGAGGTTCTCGCCGCCGTCGAGGAGGAGCAGCCCCACGAGGAGCCGCAGTCTTACGACGAGCCCGAGTCCGCGCAGGCGCCCGACTTCGGTCCGCCGTCGATGCCGCCTCCGCCGCCCCTGACCGCGCCTCCGCCGCCGCCCGAGGCGCCGCCCGCTTCCTTCGAGGACGCGCCTGCCGGCGGTCTGATCGAGTCCCCGCCGGTCGACGGCCCGATCGAGGCACCGCCCGTGGACGGCCCGCCGGCCCCTGCGCCGGTGACCGACATCCCGCCGGCGCCCCCGGCCCCGCCCGCCTTCCCGGCCCCGCCCGCACCGCCGGCTCCGCCGGTGGCTCCGGTCCCCGAGACCCACGACGAGCCGGTCTGGGAAGGGCCCAACCCCGATGAGGACGACCACGACGGTCTGACCCGCATCGGTGTCGGCGAGGACCTCAACGCCGGCCTCGCCGGGATCCCCGGCCAGCCCGAGGCCCCGAAGGTGACCGCCTACCCGGTCGCGCGCCTGGAGTTCTCCAGCGGCGACCGTGTCGAGGTCGACCGGGTCGTGCTCGTCGGTCGAGCTCCCGAGGCGAGCCGGTTCACGCCCACCGAGCAGCCGATGCTGGTGACCGTGCCGAGCCCGCACCAGGAGATCTCCTCGACCCACTGCGAGATCCGTCCGGGTGCCGGTGTCGACCACGGCGCCGCAGTGGTCACCGACCTCGGCTCGACCAACGGCACCGTCCTGGTCCAGCCCGGGCTCGGCCCGGAGGACCTGCGTCCCGGCGTACCCGTCCAGCTCATGCCGGGTGCCGTCATCGACCTCGGTGACAGCCTCACGATCCGGGTGACCAACCCGTGAGTCATCGGCTCTCGCTCGTGTCGCCGTCCTCCGTGGAGGCGGCGGCATGAGCGAGCGTCAGCGAGCGTCAATGGGCCTCAGGTCGTTGCCTCCGTATTCTTCGTCTATTCCTACGGAGGCGGCGGCGTGAGCGTGGCCGGCTTTCAGGCTCCGTCGGTCGAGGCAGCGATCGCGGAGCCGGACCGCCGGTTCTACGCGTTCGCCATCGACCGGGTGATCGCATGGGCGATCTTCGCCGCGGCGGGATCCGCCGCCTGGCTGATCTTCTTCCGCAACGGAAACGCGCTGGCCGGGACCGGCCTGGTCGCCGGTGTGGTGCTGGTGGTCTGGCTGGTCGGCACGGTCCTCACCGGCTCCGGTGGCAAGACCCCCGGAAAGATGGCCCTCGGGCTCCGCGTGGTCAGCGACGACTCCGGGGCCGCGGGTCGCCCGATCGGTGTCGGCAAGGCGTTCGTACGCCAGGCCCTCCTCGGTCTCTGCACGATCCCGACGCTCGGCATCGGCACCGCCACCTTCGCCTGGGTCGCGGCGATGGACGAGCGTGGCCGCCGCCAGGGGTGGCATGACCGCCGTGCGGGCTCGGTCGTGGTCGACGTACGTCCTCCGCCCGTCGTCGAGGCCGAGGAAGAGGCGCCGGCGCCGCGCCGCATCGTCAACCTGACCACGATGCGTCTGAAGCAGGCCGAGGCCACCCCGGAGCGTGCCGAGCGGCCGCAGACTCCGGCGGCTCCGACCCAGAGCCCCGCAGCCCAGGCAGCGGCCGCGCACGCCGTGGCCGAGGCCCAGGCAGCTCCGACCCAGGTCGGGGTGCCAGTCGCTCGTCAGGCGCCCTCGGCCCCCGTGCCGACTCCGGCTCCGCCCGCGCCGCCGGCTCCGCTTGCCCCTCCGGCAGTGGCACCCGTGGCACAGCCGGCTCCTCCGGCACCGCCCACATCGGCCCCGCCGCTCGCGGCGACGGCTCGTTGGCGGGTCACGTTCGACACCGGCCAGAGCTTCGTGGTCGAGGGTCTGGCCATCGTCGGCCGTGGCCCCGAGCCGCGCCCCGGCGAGGAGGTCTCTCACCGGGTGGCCCTCTCCTCGAGCGACATGTCGCTGTCCAAGACCCACGCCCAGTTCCAGGTCGCGGCCGACGGAACCCTCGTGGTCATGGACCGTGGTTCCACCAACGGCACCACCCTGATCCGCCAGGGTGCCGCACGCGCCCTCGGCGCCCGCCGCCCCGCGGCGCTCGTCGACGGCGACAAGGTCAAGTTCGGCGACCGCACCATGGATGTGGCCCGCGAGGCCTGACCTGCTCCCGCCGAGTCCGCAGTTGTGGGCGACGAAACAGCAGTTTC